>DASUZH010000100.1:0-4039 GCA_036376975.1 Burkholderiales bacterium
ATCCGCCACACCGCGGTGATCCCGATCGCCGGCGATCAGATCACCAACGACATCGCGATGGCGCTGCGCACGCCGACCGCGGACGCCGAGACCATCAAGACGCGCCACGGCGTCGCGCTGCGGCAGCTGGCCGACGCCAACGAGATGATCGAGGTGCCGGGCATCGGCGAGCGCGCGCCGCGCTCGATGTCGCGCCAGACGCTGGCCGAGGTGATCGAGCCGCGCGTCGAGGAGCTCTACACGCTGGTGCAGCAGACGCTGCGCGAATCGGGCTTCGAGGAGCTGCTGTCGAGCGGCGTGGTGCTGACCGGCGGCTCCTCGGTGATGCACGGCATGGTCGAGCTCGGCGAAGAGATCTTCCACATGCCGGTGCGCATCGGGCTGCCGAAGTACCAGGGCGGGCTCGCCGAGGTGGTGCGCACGCCGCGCTATGCGACCGCGGTCGGCCTGCTGCTCGACGGCATGTCGCAGGTCCAGCAGGGCAGGCTTTCGCGCCAGAGCGGCTCGGTAAGAGCCGTGGTCGGGCGCATGAGGGAGTGGTTTCAACGCAACTTTTGATTCTTTTCAACGGCAAGGAGAGGAAACATGTTCGAAATAGTCGATAGTCAGGCAACCGGACCGATCATCAAGGTGATCGGCGTGGGGGGTGCCGGCGGCAACGCCGTCAACCACATGATCGAGCAGGGCGTCGAGGGCGTGGAGTTCATCGCCGTCAACACCGACGCGCAGGTGCTCGCCCGCAACAAGGCGCGCAACCAGATCCAGCTCGGCTCGAGCGGGCTGGGCGCCGGCGCCAAGCCGGAAGAGGCGCGCGCGGTGGCGATCGCCGACCGCGACCGCATCGAGGAGATCGTGGCGGGCGCGCACATGGTGTTCATCACCTGCGGCATGGGCGGCGGCACGGGCACCGGCGCAGCGCCGGTCATCGCAGAGGTGGCGCGCGGGCTGGGCATCCTGACGGTGGCGGTGGTCACCAAGCCGTTCACCTTCGAGGGCTCGAAGCGGATGAAGATCGCCGAGCAGGGCCTCGAGGAGCTGGCGCCGCACGTCGATTCGCTGATCGTGATCCTGAACGACAAGCTGGAAGAGGTGCTGGGCGAGGACGTCACGCAGGAGGACGCCTTCCGCGCCGCCGACGACGTGCTGAACAACGCCGTCGCCGGCATCGCCGAGATCATCAACCTGCCGGGCCTGGTGAACGTCGACTTCCAGGACGTCAAGACGGTGATGTCGGAGCAGGGCATGGCGATGATGGGCTCGGCCAGCGCGAGCGGCATCGACCGCGCGCGCATCGCCGCTGAGCAGGCGATCGCCTGCCCCCTCCTGGAAGGCGTGAACCTCGCCGGCGCGAGGGGCGTGCTGGTGAACATCACCGCTTCGCGCCCGAGCCTCAAGCTGCGGGAAACGAAGGAAGTGATGAACATCATCCGCACCTTCGCGGCGGAGGACGCCACCATCATCTACGGCGGCGTGTACGACGACTCCCTCGCCGACAACCTGCGCGTCACGGTGGTCGCCACCGGTCTCGGCATGGCCTCCAGCAGCCAGCGGCAGCAGAAGCCGCAGCTGGTGGTCTCGCAGAAGACCGGCACCGACAACATGCCGGCGCCGGGATCGGTCGACTACAACCAGCTCGACTCGGTGCCCGCCGTGATCCGGCGGAACCGGGCTTCGCAGGTGGAGGCGCTGCAGCAGAGCGGGGTGGACAAGTACGACATCCCGGCTTTCCTGCGCAAGCAGGCGGACTAGCGCCGCCGGTAGCCAGGCTGCCGCCTCCCTACCTTGCCGGGGGCGGCAGCCGTTTCCTGCGCTCGGGGCTCACCTGAGCGGCAACACGCTGGTTTCCTTCACTTCCTCCATCACCACGTAGGTGTGCGTCTCGCGCACGCCGGGCAGCGCCCAGATCGCGGTGGCCGTGAACTCCCGGTACGCGCGCATCCCTCCGACGCGCGCCTTGAGGAGATAGTCGAACCCTCCGGCGATCATGTGGCACTCGAGGATCTCGGGGCGGCTGAGCACCGCGCTCCTGAAGGCGTTGAACACATCGGGCGTCGTGCGGTCGAGCACCACCTGAACGAATACCAGCATGCCCGCCTCGACCGCGGCCGGCTCGAGCACCGCGTGGAAGCCGCGCACATAGCCCGCGTCGATCAGCCAGCGCACCCGCTCCAGGCAGGCCGCCGGGCTCAGGTGCACGCGCGCGGCGAGGGCGACGTTCGACTGCCGGCCGTCCTCCTGCAGCCGCCGCAGCAGCTCCTTGTCGGTGCGGTCCAGCTCGCCGAATTTCGTTCGGGCAGCAGAGCTCTTGCGGGCAGCGGTTCGAACTTTATTCGGCATATGCGCCTCGTTACCGTTCAAAAGATGGATGAATCGCTCATACCATCGTACAAGATTTGGACACCACCGACGACGCGGCGCGCCTTGCCCTTGAGCCTACGAACGGCTGGCTGCCGCGGGCGCGGGCGCTCGCCGAGCAGCTCGCCGCCGGCCGGCGACCCTGGCTGGACGTGCAACGCGTCTTCTCCGTCCTGCCGCCCGACCAGCCGGCGGGCGAGGCGCTGTTCCGCCTCGCCGAAGCGCTGCCACGGACGCCGGACCGGGAAAGCCGTCTCGCGCTGCTGAAGGACCGGCTCGCGCGGCTGCGCGTCGCGGGGCTGGCGCCGCTCGCGCTGCCGCTCGCCCGCGCCGGCCTGGCCGCGGTGGGCGGGCAGTTCGTCTATGCGCCCACCATCGAAGCCGCGCTCGCTCGCGCGCTGCGCGGCGAAGGCAGCTTCTCGTTCGACATGCTCGGCGAGGGCGCGCGTACCGCAGCCGACGCGGCGCGCAACTTCGCGCGCTACGCCGAGGCGATCGACGCGGTCGGGCGCGCCGCAGCCGCGCAGCCCACGCGGCGCGAGCGGCTCGGCGTTTCCATCAAGCTTTCCTCGATCCACCAGCGCTACGACGCGGCGGGCTACCGCGGCGCGCGCGGCGAGCTGCTCGAGCGGCTGGGCCGGCTTTGCCGCGCTGCGGCCGCCTCCGGCATCGGCTTGTCGGTCGACGCCGAGGAATCCGAGCGCCTGCCGTTGCACCTCGACCTGTTCGCGGCGCTCGCCGGCGACGCCGAGCTCCTCGCCTGGGACGGGCTCGGCATGGTGGTGCAGTCCTACCAGGCCGGCATCCTGCGGACCATCGACACCATCGTCGACCTGGCGCGCGCGCGGCGGGCGGGCGGCGGCGCCGCCATCAGCGTGCGCCTGGTGAAGGGCGCCTACTGGGACGCGGAAATCAAGCGCGCACAGGAGCTCGGCCTCGAGCGCTATCCGGTGTTCACGGACAAGAAGCTGACCGACCTTGCGTACCTGGCCGCGGCCAGGCGCCTGCTCGAGGAGCCGGAAGCGATCCATCCGCAGTTCGCCACCCACAACCCGGTGACCGCGGCCTGCGTGGCGGCAATGGCGGGCGAGCGGCGCTTCGAGTTCCAGCGCCTGCACGGCATGGGCGAGGCGCTGGAGACCGCGCTTGGCCGCCTGCTGCCGTCGCATCCGGTGCGCGTCTACGCGCCGGTCGGGCCGCAGCGCGACCTGCTCGCCTATCTCGTGCGCCGCCTGCTGGAGAACGGCGCGAGCACTTCCTATGTCAGGCAGGCCGCCGCGTCGCGCGACCGGCAGGCTTTGATGGTGGAGGGGTTCGCCTTCCTGGACGGTGTCCCACCCTCGACTGCCTTGCCTTTGCCGATGGAGCTTCACATGCCCGAACGCGCCGTAGCCAGGGGTTACGACCTCGCCCATCCCGACGCTCTCGCTTCGATGGCCGACGCGGTGGCCCGGCAGCAAGGGCCGTGGCACGCCGCGCCGCTCACCAGCGCTCCTGCCTCGCACGGCGCGCCGCGCACGGTGCACTCGCCGGCGCGGCCCGCGCAGGCGATCGGCGAAGTGGCCGACGCCTCGCCGGAGACGGTGCGCGCGGCGATCGCGGCGGCGCATGCCGCACGCGGCGGCTGGGCGCGGACCGAGGTCGCCGCGCGCGCGTTGGCGCTCGAGAGGCTGGCGCAACGCCT
>DASUZH010000101.1:0-7627 GCA_036376975.1 Burkholderiales bacterium
TCGGGTTCATCTGGCCCGCGCAGAACCCGGAGCTGATGCAGAGCCTCGCGGCGCGCAAGGTCACCGTGCTCGCCATCGATTCGCTGCCGCGCATGCTGAGCCGTGCGCAGAAGATGGACGCGCTGACCTCCATGGCCGGCATCAGCGGCTACCGCGCCGTGATCGAGGCGGCCAACGCATTCGGCCGTTTCTTCAACGGGCAGATCACGGCCGCGGGCAAGGTGCCGCCGGCCAAGGTCTTCGTCGCCGGTGCCGGCGTCGCCGGTCTGGCGGCGATCGGCACCGCCGTCGGCCTGGGCGCCATCGTGCGCGCCAACGACACCCGCGCCGAGGTAGCCGACCAGGTCGTGTCCCTGGGCGGCGAGTTCGTCAAGGTCGACTACGAGGAAGAGGGCTCGGGCGGCGGCGGCTACGCCAAGGTGATGAGCGAGGGCTTCCAGAAGGCCCAGCGCGAGATGTACGCCAAACAGGCGCGGGAGGTGGACATCATCATCACCACCGCGCTGATCCCGGGCAAGCCGGCGCCGAAACTCATCACGGCGGACATGGTGCGCTCCATGAAGCCGGGCAGCGTGATCGTCGACATGGCGGCGGAGCAGGGCGGCAACTGCGAGCTGACCGAGCCGGGCCAGGCGGTGGTCAAGCACGGCGTCACCATCATCGGCTACACGGACCTGGCGTCGCGGCTGGCCAAGCAGTCCTCGACGCTGTACGCCACCAACCTGTTCCGCCTGGCCGAAGAGCTGTGCAAGACCAAGGACGGCGTCATCAACGTCAACATGGACGACGACGCCATCCGCGGCCTGACCGTCATCAAGGACGGCGCCGTCACCTGGCCGCCGCCGCCGATCAAGGCGCCGGCTCCGGCGGCCAAGCCGCCTGCTTCTCAACAGAAAATTCCTCAGAAAAGCCATTCGCATGGCGCCGGCGAGCCGATGTCGGCCACCGCATTGACGATCATGTTCGCGATCGCGGCGGCGCTGTTCTGGCTGGTCGGCGCCTATGCGCCGGCCGCCTTCCTCGGCCACTTCACCGTGTTCGTGCTGGCCTGCTTCATCGGCTACATGGTGATCTGGAACGTTACGCCTTCGCTGCATACGCCGCTGATGAGCGTGACCAACGCAATCTCCAGCATCATCGCCATCGGCGCGCTGGTGCAGATCGCGCCGGGCGCCGCGGGCGGTGGTCGCCCCGACGAGCTGATCCGCTGGATGGCCGTGGTGGCCCTCGCGCTGACCTGCATCAACATGTTCGGCGGCTTCGCGGTCACGCAACGCATGCTGCAGATGTTCCGCAAGTAAATGTCCACCACGCTCCTTACTGCCGCATACCTCGGCGCGGCGATCCTCTTCATCCTGAGCCTGGGCGGCCTGTCGAATCCGGAGACCTCGCGCCGCGGCAACCTCTACGGCGTGATCGGCATGACCCTCGCGGTGCTGGCGACGGTGCTCGGCCCGCAGGTCACCCAGGCGGGATACCCCTGGATCATCGGCGCGATGGTGGCGGGCGGCGCGATCGGACTGACCGCCGCAAAAAAGGTTCAGATGACGCAGATGCCGGAGCTGGTCGCGCTGATGCACAGCCTGGTGGGCCTCGCCGCCTGCCTGGTCGGCTTCGCCAGCTACATCGACACCTCGATGGTGCTCACCGGCGCGGAGAAGGTGGTGCACGAGATCGAGATCTACGTCGGCGTGCTGATCGGCGCGGTGACCTTCTCCGGCTCGGTGATCGCCTTCGGCAAGCTGTCGGGCAAGATCGGCGGCAAGCCGCTGCTGCTGCCGGCGCGGCACTGGATCAACCTGGTCGGCCTGCTGGTGGTGCTCTGGTACGGCCGCGAGTTCGTCGTCGCGCCGAGCACGCAGGCCGGCATGACGCCCCTCATCGTGATGACGGTGATCGCGCTGCTGTTCGGCATCCACATGGTGATGGCGATCGGCGGCGCCGACATGCCGGTGGTGGTGTCGATGCTGAACAGCTATTCGGGATGGGCGGCGGCGGCCACCGGCTTCATGCTGTCGAACGACCTGCTGATCGTCACCGGGGCGCTGGTCGGCTCGAGCGGCGCGATCCTCTCCTACATCATGTGCCGCGCGATGAACCGCAACTTCGTCAGCGTCATCGCCGGGGGATTCGGGACCGGAGGCGGACAAAGCCCCGCCTCCGGAACGGCGGCACCTGCGGGCGAGGTCGCCCCGATCTCCGCGGCGGAGACCGCCGAGCTGCTGCGCGGCGCGAAGAACGTGATCATCGTGCCGGGCTACGGCATGGCGGTGGCGCAGGCGCAGCACACGGTGTTCGAGATCACCAAGATGCTGCGCGAGAAGGGCGTCAACGTGCGCTTCGGCATCCATCCGGTCGCCGGCCGCATGCCCGGCCACATGAACGTGCTGCTGGCCGAGGCCAAGGTGCCGTACGACATCGTGATGGAGATGGACGAGATCAACGGCGACTTCCCCGACACCGACGTGGCGATGGTGATCGGCGCCAACGACATCGTGAACCCCGCCGCGCAGGAGGACCCGTCCAGCCCGATCGCCGGCATGCCGGTGCTCGAGGTGTGGAAGGCGAAGAACTCGATCGTGATGAAACGCAGCATGGCCTCGGGCTACGCCGGCGTCGACAATCCGCTCTTCTACAAGGACAACAACCGCATGCTGTTCGGCGACGCGAAGAAGATGCTCGACGAGGTGCAGGGCGCGCTGAAGGCCTGAGGTAGTGGCAACGCCGGCCCCGCGTTAGACTCGGGCCGGTGAACCCGATCCGGCGCGCGGTCCGCTCCGCGCGCTCCCTCCTGTCGCGCAGTATCTCCCCCGACGCCCTCAAGATCGGCGTCTCGCCGCGCATCTTCCATCCGCAGCCCGACGCGCGCGGCCTGCAGGCGAAGACGCTGCAGTACCTCGAGCAGTCGGTGGCGCACTGGGTCATGTCGCGCGACGTGCTGGTGTTCATGGTGCCGACGGTCGACAAGGACGGGCTGCTCCACCGCAGCAACATCCGCGTCGCCGACTACGCGCGGGTGCTCGACGGCCTGGTGCTGCAGGGCGGCGCCGACGTCAGCCCGCTCAGCTACGGCGAGGCGCCGCTGCGCCAGGACTGGGCCGGCGACCGCGTGCGCGACGTCTACGAGATCGAGCTGCTGCACGAGTTCGTCGAGGCGCGCAAGCCGGTGCTCGGCATCTGCCGCGGCGCGCAGCTGATCAACGTCGCCTTCGGCGGCTCGCTGTTCCAGGACGTCGCCACCCAGGTTCCCGACGCGCAGCACCACGTCACCGACGACTACGAGAAGCACCTGCACGAGATCCGCTTCGCGCCCGGCTCGCGCCTGGCGCGGCTGTACAACGGCGTCGAGCGGCCGCACGTCACCTCGATCCACCACCAGTCGATCAAGGCGATCGGCCGCGGGCTGAAGGCGGAGGCCTGGTCGGAGCCCGACGGCGTGGTCGAGGCGGTGCGCGGCGAGGGGCCGGGCTACGTGTTCGCGGTGCAGTGGCACCCCGAGTTCCACCATGCCGGCAACCAGTCCGCGCTCGACTGCGCGCCGATCCTGGAAGAGTTCCTCGAGGCGGCGCGCGGCGGATGAGCGAGTACCTGTTCCTGCCGCGGCTGCCGCTCGCCTTCTCGCAGCTCGCCACCTTCGGCGCGCTGCTCGCCCTCGGCCTGCTCGCCGGCGAGGCGGCGCGGCGCTATTTCGCGCTGCCGCGCATCACCGGCTACGTGCTGGCGGGCGTGGCGCTCGGGCCGGAGGCGAGCGGGCTGCTCGACAGCAACGCGCTGTTCGACCTGCGCCTGATCGTCGACCTGTCGATCGGACTGGTGGTGTTCGAGCTCGGCTTCCGCCTCAACTTCGACTGGCTGCGGCGCAACCGCTGGCTGTTCGCCACCGCAGTCGCCGAGAGCGTGCTGTGCTTCTGGGCGATCTACGGCGCGCTGAGCTACTTCGACTTCCGGCCGCTGCTCGCCGCCACCGCGGCGGCGATCGGCACCGCCACTTCGCCGGCGGTGGTGATGCTGGTGGCGCAGGACCTGCGCGCCGAGGGCCAGATCACCGAGCGGATGCTGCTGTTCACCGCGGTCAACACCGTGTTCGCCTACGTCGTGCTCACGCTGCTGCTGCCGTTCCTGCACCTGGACCACGAGGCGACCTGGCAGACCGCGGTGCTGCACCCGATCTACGTCCTGGTCGGCTCGGTGGCGCTCGGCTACGCCGCGAGCGCCGCGCTGCTCGAGCTGGCGCGCTGGCTGGGCAAGCGCGCGGAGCGCCAGCTGGTGCTGCTGATCGCGATGGTGGTGCTGACGATCGGCGTCGCGCACAGCCTGAAGCTGTCGGTGCCGCTCGCGCTGGTGAGCCTCGGCATGCTGGCGCGCAACCTCGACCGCCGCCATGCCCTGCTGCCGGTGCGCTTCGGCCAGGTCGGCCAGCTGTTCTTCGTCATCCTGTTCGTGCTGACCGGCGCGAGCCTCGAGTTCCACGCCCTCGGCGTCGCCGCGGCGGGCGTGGTCGTCGCCTTCATCGTGCTGCGCTTCCTCGGCAAGGCGCTCGCCCTGCTGCTGTTCGGCGGCCTGTCGGGAATCCGGCCCGGCGGCGCCGGCCTGCTCGCGGTCGCGCTGCTGCCGATGTCGGGCCTCGCGGTAGTGATGGTGCGCGACACCGTGTCGCTCTATCCCTCCTTCGGCCGCGAGCTGGCCGCGGTGGTGCTGTCGGCGGTGGTGGTGCTGGAGCTGCTGGGGCCGCTGGCGACGCAGTTCGCGCTGCGCCGCGCCGGCGAGGCGCATCCCGATGGATGAGACCATCTTCACGCCCTCGCGCGGCATGACCCTGGGCGTCGAGCTCGAGCTGCAGCTGGTGCGGCCGCACGACCTCGACCTGGCGCGCGACGCGGGCGAGCTGCTGGCGCGCCTGGAGAAGCGCAAGCTGCCCGGCGCGGTGAAGCCCGAGATCACCGAGAGCATGATCGAGCTGAACAGCTCGGTGCACGAGCGCTGCGCCGGGCTGCAGCGCGAGCTCGACCTGATGCGCAAGGCGGTGGCGGAGGACGCCGGCGTGCTCAACGTGCGGGTGAGCGGCGGCGGCGCGCACCCGTTCCACGACTGGACCGACCGCCGCATCTACCCCAACGAGCGCTTCCGCTACATCGTCGAGCGCTACGGCTACCTGGCCAAGCAGTTCACCGTGTTCGGCCAGCACATCCACGTCGGCTGCGCCAGCGCCGACGACGCGGTGTACCTGGTGCACATGCTGACGCGCTACATACCGCATTTCATCGCGTTGTCGGCGGCTTCGCCCTACTACCAGGGCGAGGACACGTCGTTCCAGTCCTCGCGCCTCACCGCGGTAAGCGCGTTCCCGCTCGCCGGCCACATGCCGTTCGTCAGGGACTGGGCCGAGTTCCTCGAGTACTTCGAGCGCATGAAGCGCTACGGCATCGTCGCCAGCATGAAGGACTTCTACTGGGACATCCGGCCCAAGCCCGAGTACGGCACCATCGAGATCCGCGTCTGCGACACGCCGCTCACGGTGCGGCGCGCGGCGCAGCTCGCCGCCTACGCCCAGGCGCTCGCCGCCTGGCACATCGCCGAGCGGCCGCGCGAGCCGACGCGCGAGACCTACTTCGTCAACGGCTACAACCGCTTCGAGGCCTGCCGCTACGGCTTCCGCGGCGAGATGATCGATCCCTACGCCGGCGCGAAACGGCGCATCGGCGACGACATCCTCGAGGCGCTCGCGCTGGTCGAACCGCACGCGCGCCGGTTAGACTGCGGGGAGCCGCTGGCCGCGCTCGCCGCGGCGGTGCGCGCCGACGATTCCGACGCCAGCTGGCTGCGCGCGCGGCACGCCGAGCGCGGCGCGCTGTCCGACGTGGTGCGCGACGCCTGCACCCGCTGGGAGCAGGCGCCATAAGAAACTGAGGGGGAGAAGACAGTGGATGTGCCGGTCGAATTCGTGCTGTTCGCGCTGACGCTCGCCGGCGTCGCGCTGTTCCATCGCTACACGCTGCAGATCGCCCTCGGCGGGCTGGCGGTGATCACGCTGTACAAGCTCGGCTTCACCGGCTTCAAGGCCGGCCCCGGGCTCGCCGGCCTCGGCGCGCACATGGCGCACGAGTGGATCATCCTCACCAACCTGCTCGGCCTGCTGCTCGGCTTCGCGCTGCTCTCCAACCACTTCGAGCGCAGCAAGGTGCCGGAGGTGCTGCCGCACTTCCTGCCCGACGACTGGAAGGGCGGCTTCGCGCTGCTCGCCATCGTGTTCGTGCTGTCCTCCTTCCTCGACAACATCGCCGCCGCGCTGATCGGCGGCACCATGGCGAAGGCGGTGTTCCGCCACAAGGTGCACATCGGCTACCTGGCGGCGATCGTCGCGGCGTCGAACGCCGGTGGCGCCGGCAGCGTGGTGGGCGACACCACCACCACGATGATGTGGATCGACGGCGTCAGCCCGCTCGCCGTGCTCGACGCCTATGTCGCCGCCGGCGTGGCGCTGGTGGTGTGCGGCATCTTCGCCGCGCGCCAGCAGCAGGCCCATTCGCCGATCGTGAAGGACGCGAAGGTCGAGCATCGCGTGGACTGGGCGCGCGTCGGCATCGTGGCCTGGATCCTGGCGGCGGCGATCCTCGCCAACGTGGTCGCCAACCTCAGGTTCCCCGCCGTGCTCGATGCCTTCCCGGTGATCGGAGCGGCGGTATGGGTCGCGATCCTGGTCGCCGTCCCGCTGCGCCGGCCGGAGTGGGGGCTGCTGCCCGAGGCGTTCAAGGGCTCGGTGTTCCTCCTCGCGCTGGTCACCTGCGCCTCGATGATGCCGGTGGAGAAGCTGCCGGCGCCGTCCTGGCAGAGCGCGCTCGGCCTGGGCTTCATCTCGGCGGTGTTCGACAACATCCCGCTCACCGCGCTCGCCCTCAAGCAGGGGGGCTACGACTGGGGCATGCTCGCCTACTGCGTCGGCTTCGGCGGCTCGATGATCTGGTTCGGCTCCTCGGCGGGCGTGGCCCTGTCCAACATGTACCCCGAGGCCAAGTCGGTCGGCCGCTGGCTCAGGCACGGCTGGCACGTGGCCCTGGCCTATGTGGTGGGCTTCGCCGTCCTGATGGCGGTGCTGGGCTGGCACCCCACCGACAAGCGCGGCAACAAGGTATCTTCATCTTGCACTGCGGAATACACCCTGGCCCGGGACTGTTCTAGAATCGCCGGCTAAGTCGCAAGCCCGTTCACCTTTGGAGGAGGAGAATCAATGAGCGCTTCACGCCGTAAATTCCTGCGCGGTGCCGCTGCCGCGACGACGGGCGTTGCCGCCCTCGGTTTCCCGATGATCGTAAAAGCGCAGGGCCCCATCAGCATGCGCTGGCAGAGCACCTGGCCTGCCAAGGATATCTTCCACGAGTACGCCAACGACTTCGCCAAGAAGGTCAACGACATGACCGGCGGCGACCTGCGCATCGAGGTGCTCCCCGCGGGCGCCGTGGTGCCGGCCTTCGGCTTGCTCGACGTCGTCTCGAAGGGCACCCTCGACGGCGGCCACGGCGTGCTGGTTTATCACTACGGCCGGCAGAACGCCCTCGCCCTCTGGGGCTCGGGCCCGGCGTTCGGCATGGACGCCAACATGCTGCTGTCCTGGCACAAGTACGGCGGCGGC
>DASUZH010000102.1:0-2787 GCA_036376975.1 Burkholderiales bacterium
GTCGAGCAGAAGGCGACCTGGCTGCAGGTGCGCCAGCAGCGCCCGGACTACGTCTTCCTCTGGGGCTGGGGCGTGATGAACTCGACCGCGATCAAGGAGGCGGTCGCCACCGGCTACCCGCGGGAGAAGATGTACGGCGTATGGTGGTCCGGCGCGGAGCCCGACGTCGTGCCGGCGGGCGACGGCGCGAAAGGCTACAACTCGCTGGTGTTCCTCGCCCCCGCCGGCCTGGGTCAGGTGCACAAGGACATGATGAAGTTCGTCTACGACAAGGGGCAGGGCGCCGGCAAGAAGGAGGAGGTCGGCGACGTGCTCTACAATCGCGGCCTGGTCGCCGCGATGATGACCGTCGAGGCGGTGCGCCAGGCGCAGGTCAAGTACGGCAAGAAGCCGCTCAAGGGCGAGCAGGTGCGCTGGGGCCTGGAGAACATGGACATCAACGCGGCTGCGATCAAGAAGCTCGGCTTCGATGGCTTCATGACGCCGCTCAGCACGAGCTGCGTGAACCACTCGGGCGAGTCGCAGGCCAGGATCCAGACCTGGGACGGGAAGAAGTGGATCGTGCACAAGGAAGTGTTTCACGCCGATTCCCAGATCATCCGCCCGATGATCCGCGCATCCGCGGAGAAGTACGCCGTGGAGAAGAAGATCACCCGGCGCGATTGCGCGAAGGAAGCGGCGGGCTGATCCGCCTCTTGTAGCAGCGAACAAGACGGCGCCGGGCATGCCCGGCGCCGTTTTCTTGCGAGGGCTCGAATGACTACCGCCGCGGCGATGCTCAGCGTCAACGGCATCGAGGTGATCTACAACCACGTCATCCTGGTGCTGAAGGGCGTGTCGCTGACCGTGCCCGAGGGCAGCATCGTCGCGCTGCTCGGCGCCAACGGCGCGGGCAAGACCACCACCCTGCGCGCCGTGTCGAACCTGCTCAAGGGCGAGCGCGGCGAAGTCACCAAGGGCTACATCGAGTACATGGGCGAGCGCATCGAGCGCCTCACGCCCTCGGACCTGGTCAAGCGCGGCGTGGTGCAGGTGATGGAAGGGCGGCATTGCTTCGCGCACCTGTCGGTCGAGGAGAACCTGCTCACCGGCGCGTACACGCGCAGCGGAGCCGAAACCAGCGAAGGCCTGGAGCGCGTCTACGGGTATTTCCCTCGCCTGAAGGAACGGCGCCACTCGCAATCCGGCTACACCTCGGGCGGCGAGCAGCAGATGACGGCGATCGGGCGCGCGCTGATGGCGCGGCCGCGCATGATCCTGCTCGACGAGCCCTCGATGGGCCTCGCGCCGCAGCTGGTGGAGGAGATCTTCGAGATCGTGAAGGAGCTGAACACGAAGGAAAAGGTCAGCTTCCTGCTCGCCGAGCAGAACACCAACATCGCGCTGCGCTATGCCGACTACGGCTATATACTCGAGAACGGAAGAGTCGTGATGGACGGCGAGGGCAAGTCGCTCGCCGACAACGAGGATGTGAAGGAGTTCTACCTCGGCTTCTCGTCCGGCGGCCGCAAGAGCTTCCGCGACGTGAAGTCGTACCGCCGCAGAAAGCGTTGGCTCTGAAGAAGGCAAAGGTCGAGTACTACGACCGGCTCGAAACCCGCACGCCGAAGGCGCGCGAAGCCGCGCTCATGCTCGCGCTGCCCAAGCTGGTCGCGCACGCCAGGAAGCGCGCGCCGGGCTTCTCCAGGATCCTCGACAAGGTCGACCCAAGGAAGATCACGTCGCGCAAGGCGCTGGCCGCGCTGCCTGTCACGCGCAAGTCCGACCTGATCGCGCTGCAGAAGAATCTGCCGCCGCTCGGCGGGCTGAACGCCACTCCGGTCGAGAAGCTGGCCAAGCTGTTCATCTCGCCGGGCCCGATCTACGACCCGGAGGGCCGCGGCAAGGACTGGTGGCGCGCCGCCCGCGGCCTGTTCGCCAGCGGCTTTCGCGCCGGCGACCGTGTCCTCAACTGCTACGCGTACCACTTCACGCCGGCCGGCTCGATCATGGAATCGGGGGCCGCGGCGCTCGGCTGCACGGTGGTGCCGGCCGGCGTCGGCCAGACCGAGATGCAGGTCGCGGCGATCCGCGACCTGAGGCTCAACGCCTACGTCGGCACGCCCTCGTTCCTCAAGCTGATCGTCGAGAAGGCCGACGAGCTGAAAGCCGACATCTCCTGCCTGACCAAGGCGCAGGTCGGCGCCGAGTATCTGCCTCCGGCGCTCAGGGAAAGCCTGCAGAAGCGCGGCATCCGCGTGTCGCAGTGCTACGCCAGCGCCGACCTCGGCCTCATCGCCTACGAATCGCTGCTCGCCGACGGGGCGGTGTCGGGCGGCATGCTCCTCGAGGAAACGCAGCTGCTCGAGATCGTGCGTCCGGGCACCGGCGACCCGCTGCCGCCGGGCGAGGTCGGCGAAGTGGTGATCACGCGCTTCAACCAGGACTATCCGCTGATCCGCTTCGGCACCGGCGACCTCTCGGCGGTGCTGCCCGGCGCGAGTCCCTGCGGCCGCACCAACGTGCGCATCAAGGGGTGGATGGGGCGCGCCGATCAGAGCACCAAGGTGCGCGCCATGTTCGTGACCCCGGCGCAGGTAGCCGACATCCTGCGCCGACACCGCGACGTGCTGCGCGCGCGTCTCGTGGTGACCGGCGAGGGCGGTAACGACGGCATGACGCTCAAGTGCGAAGTGAAGGAGCAGTCCCCAGGCCTCGCCGACGCGCTCGTCGCTTCGATCCGCGAGGCCACCAAGCTGCGCGGCGAAGTCGAGCTCGTCTCTCCCGGCAGCCTGCCCAACGACGGTA
>DASUZH010000103.1:0-8555 GCA_036376975.1 Burkholderiales bacterium
CGAGATCGTCGAGTTCCTGCGCACGCGGCTCAAGCCCGGCGGGCTGGCGATGGTCAGCTACAACGCGATGCCCGGATGGGCGCACCTGCAGCCGCTGCGCCGGATGATGCGCGCACACGCGGAAAGCGCGCGCGGCGATTCGCTCGACAAGGCGCGCGCCGCCTTCGGCTATGTGCGGGCGCTGGCGAAGGCGCGCAGCGGCTATTTCGCGACGCTGCCGGCGGCGGCGGCGCACCTGGAATCGATGGCGCAGAAGGACATCCGCTACGTCGCGCACGAGTACCTGACGCCGCACGGCGACCCGTTCTACTTCGCGCAGGTGGAGGAGGCGATGCGCGCTGCGGGGCTCGCCTTCGCCGGCAGCATGGACGCCACCGACAACTATGCCGAGCTGATGATGCCGGCGGCGCTGCGCGCGCTGATGCCTGCGGATGCATCGCGCGCGGCGCTCGAGACGCATCGCGATTTCGTCCTCAACACGACTTTCCGCCGCGACCTCTACGCCGCGCAGCCCGCCGCGGCGCAGCCCGTCGACCTGGCGCTCGAGCGCCTAGAAGGAATCGAGTTCTGCCTCGCCGACCTGCCCGAGCGGCTGCCGATGAAGGTCGCGGCAGGCCCGCTGCAGTTCGACCTGAGCGGTCAGGCGGGCACGGTGCGCACCGTGCATGCCCTCCTGGGATCGGGCCCGGCCGGCGCCTCGGCCATTACCGGCGCGGTGGGCGGGGGCGCCGCCTTCCTGATCCAGCAGCTCGTGGTCTCAGGCCATTTGTCGCCGTGCGCGGCTGTGCGCGCTGCCGCGGGCTGGCTGCCGCTCAACACCGCGCTGGTCGACGCGGCGCTGCGCGATCGCCAGCAGCGGGTGCCTCTCGCAGCGCCGGCAGCCGGTACCGCGACCTACAGCGAGCCGGTGAACGCGGCGGCGATCGAGGCGGCGGCGAGCTGCGACGACGAGGGCGTCGCCGCCGCTGCGGTGCTCGCGCGGCTGCGCCGGCATGATCACCCGGTCAACCGCCATGACGCCGGAGGCGCGGTGAGGCCGGCGAGCGACGACGAGGTGCGGACCTACGCCGCGGCCGCCTGGCGCAGCCTGCGCGACCCTAGGAGCCCCGACGGGCGGCTGATGCGGCTCCTGGGCGTGCTTTGAAGAGCAGCCAGGCGAGCGGGGCGGCGACCAGCACCACGCTGAAGATCTGCGCGTAGGTCCCCTCGGCCCATTCCTCGGTGGCGAGGTGCCAGTAGGCGTTGTCGATCGGCAGGACGTTCGCCTCGGTGAACTCGTGGAAGGCGTAGAACAGCAGCTGCAGCGCGAACAGCACGAGGAAGATCGAGGTGACCTGGAAGAACAGCGCCAGATCCACGCGGTGCCCGTAGCGGATCCAGGCCCCCGCCAGCGCCGCGGCGAGCAGCACGCCGGCGGCTGCGCCGGGCAGCAGGTGCGCGGTCTCGGCCTGGCCGGCGAGCGACGCGGCGACGAACGCGAGCTCCATGCCCTCGCGCGTGATCATCAGCAGGACGAAGAGGAACACGCCGAGCCACGCGCCGGCGCCCGGCCTTGCCGCGGCGCTCTCGAGGCGCTCGCCGATCTCGCGCCGCAGGTGCCTGGCGCTGCGCAGCATGTACGCCACCATCGAGATCACCAGCGCCGCCGCGACCAGCGCGAGCACTCCCTCGTAGAGCGGGATCACCGCGTATTCGGCGAGGAAGGCGCCGAGCACGATCGAGAGAAGCAGCGCCGCCCCGGCGCCCCACCAGAGCGCCGACAGCAGGCCGTCGCGTCCGGTCTTCCTCAGGTACGCCGCGGCGATCGCGACGATGAGGAATGCCTCGATCCCCTCGCGCATCGTGACGACCATCATCTGGCCCATGCAAACCTCCTAGTTGGCGACGTTCGGGTCGGTGACGAAGCCGATGCGCGTCAGCCCGACCTTCGCCGCGTCCGACATGACCTGGGCGACGCGCCGGTAGGCGACCTCGCCGTCGGCGCGCAGGTGGACCTCGGGCTGCGGCTTCAGCTTCGCCGCCTCCGCCATGCGGGCGCGCCACTGCGGCATGTCCACCGCCTCGCCGTTCCAGTACACGACGCCGCCATGGTCGATGGCGAGCTGGATGTTGTCCGGCTTGGTGAGGTTGACCTGGCTGGATGCCCTGGGCAGGTCGACCTTGACCGCGTGCGTGAGCAGCGGCGCGGTGATGATGAAGATGACCAGCAGCACCAGCATCACGTCGATCAGCGGGATCATGTTGATCTCCGCCATCGGCGCCTGGCCGCCGCCCTTGTCGAATCCGCCGAATGCCATCTCAGGCCTTCGCCGCGGCGGGTTTCAGGGGCACCACCGCGGTGGTGTCGCCGAGGTGCGACCCGGTGGTCAGCACGGCGAACAGATCGTGCGCGAAGGCGTCGAGCCGGGCCAGCACCAGCCGGTTCGAGCGGACGAAGGCGTTGTAGGCGAGCACCGCCGGAATCGCCACTGCCAGACCGAGCGCGGTCATGATCAGCGCCTCGCCCACCGGCCCGGCGACCTTGTCGAGCGTGCCCTGGCCGGACATGCCGATCGCGACCAGCGCGTGGTAGATGCCCCACACCGTGCCGAACAGGCCGATGAAGGGCGCGGTCGAGCCGACCGAGGCGAGCATGGTCAGGCCGGATTCGAGGCGCGCGGTGTCCTCGTCGATGACGCGGCGCATGGCGCGGGTGAGGAATTCCGACGGCGAGCCGGCCTCGTTGAGCCGGTTGCTGCCGTGGCGCTGGTGGTGCTGCGAGGCGACGATCGCGTGCCACGCCAGGTGCGAGAAGGGCTCGTCGGGATGGCGCTCCTCGAGATGCCGCTGCACGGCGCCGACCGACGGCGCGTTCCAGAAGCTCTCGAGGAACGAAGCGCTGCGCCGCCGCTCCATCCAGAGCGCGAGCGCCTTGGTGACGATCAGGTACCAGCTGGCGAGCGACATCAGCAGCATCATCGCCAGGATGGCGCGGCCGACCGCGTCGGTCTGCGCGAGGAAATGTGAGAGTCCGATCTGGGTTTGCATTTGCCTAGCTCTTGTCGATGCCGAAGGAAATCGGGATGAGGACCCACGCCGCCACCGGCTCGCCGCCGCGCTTCGCCGGCACAAAGCGCCAGCCGCGCACGGTTTCACGCGCCGCCTCGTCGAGCCGCGCGTAGCCGCTCGACCTGCGGATCTCGACCGCGTCGGCGCGGCCGCCAGCGTTGACCAGTACGCGCAGCATCACCAGCCCCTGCTCGCCGTTCCGCTTGGAGACGGGGGGATAGCGTGGCTCCGGATTGTCGAGATAGTCCGCGTTGTAGATCGGCTGCGTGATGACCGGCGGCGCGACGACCACGGCAGCCGCTTCCGGCGGCGGCGGTGGCGGCGGCGGGGGCACGACGACCGGCGAGGGCGAGGGCGCCTCGACCGGCGCGGTGACGAGCGGCAGCGGCTCGGGCGGCTTCGGGCGCGGCTTGACGATCGGCTTCGGCCTGGGCGGCTCCGGCGGCGGCTTGGCGGCCGGCTTCGGCGGCGAGATGAGCTCGACCATGATCGGCGCGACCGAGAGCAGCGCCGAGCGCGCGGGCTCGTAGCTGAGCAGCGCGATACCTGCCATGGCGTGCAAGGCGACGGCAAACGTCGCCCCGATCCGCTGGGCGGCGCGCGAGGGACGCAACGCGATCTGCGCGCCGGGGGCCATTCCTAGTGCAGGGGTCCCCGATCGGGGACCGGCGCGGCGGCGTGCGACCAGGCGCCGTGCAGGCTGGCGCAGATGTCGCGCAGCACGCCGGGCGCCTCGGGATGAGAGGCGAGGCACTGCATGTGCCTCGATACGCACAGCGCGAGCCGCGGGCATCCGGTGCGCGCGTAGTGCGTCATCAGGTAGATCAGGGCCGCGGTGACGGTCTCGACGCGGGCTTCTTCGGCTTCGGGGGTGCGCATGGCTGCCAGCTCCTTGGGATGAGTTTGCTGGCTGGCTGCGGGACGCTCCCGCGCTGGCTCGCTGACGCGGATTGCCGCTAGGCGGTCAGGATCAGCTTTCCGTTCTGCGTGAGCCGCAGACGGTACTCGCGGCCGTTGTGCACGATCAGCAGCTCGCCGCGTGCGCCGAGCAGCGCTTCGCTCGACACGCGGGCGGGCGCCGGCGGGGTCGGCATGCCGGATCCCGCGGGCTCGGGCTGAAGCTCGTTCTTCGGACTCACAGCGTTAACGATAATTGTTCTCGTTATTACAGTCAACAGGTTTAGGCCAGTTGTTCCAGATAGTTATGTGATAGCGACCACTAACTCTATATGGGCCTCTTGCGCCAACCTGTTGGTTCAGTTGATAATGATTCGCGTTTATGTACATCTGCCTCTGCAACGCGATCACCGAGCGTCAAGTGCGCGAATGCGCTCGCTCGGGCGCCTGCTCGGTCGACCAGCTCGCCTCCGAGCTTGGCGTCGGATCCGGCTGCGGCCGCTGCCTGGAGTGCGCGGTCGAACTGCTGCGCGAAGTGCACGCGGTCGCGGCGCCGGCCGCTCTCGTCGCCAAATAGCAAGAAAAAGAATTCTCAGTTTCATTCAATGAGCTGCGCTTGACGCGGGACGCGCTTGCGCGCGTAATCGCCGCATGAAAGGCGATCCGAAGGTCATCCAGCACCTCAACAAGATCCTCTACAACGAGCTCACCGCGATCAACCAGTACTTCCTGCACGCCCGCATGTTCGGCAACTGGGGCCTGAAGAAGCTGGAGGACTACGAGAAGAAGGAGTCGATCGACGAGATGAAGCACGCCGACAAGCTGATCGAGCGCATCTTGTTCCTCGAGGGGCTGCCCAACCTGCAGGACCTCGGCAAGCTTATGATCGGCGAGAGCGCCCAGGAAGCGATGGAGTGCGACCTCAAGCTGGAGCAGAAGGCGCGCCCCGATCTGCAGGAGGCCATCGCCCACTGCGAAACCGTCAAGGACTACATCTCGCGCGAAATCCTCGAGGACATCCTCGAGTCGGAGGAAGAGCACATCGACTTCCTCGAGACGCAGCTCGAGCTGATGGGCCAGGTCGGCCTGCAGAACTGGCTGCAGACCTGGAACGGCGCTTCCGGCTAGACCACCCGGGTCAGCACCGGCTTTCCTGAGAAGTGCGCCCGCAGGTTGGCGATCTGCAGGTCGCCCATCGCCTTGCGCGTCTCCGCCGTGGCGCTGCCGACGTGCGGGAACAGCACGCAGTTCTCGAGCGTGAAGAACTCCGGCGGCACGCGCGGCTCGTCGACGAACACGTCGAGGCCGGCGCCGGCGATGCGGTTCTCCTGCAGGTAGCGCAGCAGCACCGGCTCGTCGATCACCGAGCCGCGCGCGATGTTGCAGACGTAGCCCTTCGGGCCGAGCGCGTCGAGCACCTTGGCGCCGACCAGGCCGCGCGTTTCCGCGCCGCCCGGCGTCACGATCATCAGCACGTTGCAGTTCTTCGCCAGCGCCACCGGGTCCGCGTCGTACGGGTAGGGCACGTCCTTCTTGTTCCGGTTGTGGTAGCGGATCTTCATGCCGCAGGCCATGGCGCGCTTGGCGATCGCCTCGCCGATGCGGCCCAGGCCGAGGATGCCGAGCGTCTTGCCGCCGAGCGAGGTGGCGAGCGGGTAGGGGCCGCTGGTCCACTTGCCGGCGCGCAGGTAGGCCTCGCTTTGCGGCAGCTTGCGCAGCGTGTTCATCACCAGCGCGAGCGCGGTGTCGGCGACGCACTCGTTCAGCACGTCGGGGGTGTTGGTGACGATGATCTTGCGCGCCTTGGCGTCGTCCAGGTTGATCTGGTCCACGCCGACGCCGAAGTTGCAGATCACCTCGAGCTTGGGCAGCTGGTCCATCAGCTTGCCGTCGACCGCGGCGTGGCCGAAGCTGGCGATGCCACGCACCCGGTCCGCTCTTTCTCTTAGAAATTTTTCTTTTTCGTTGGATTCGAAAAGCTTGTGAACGGTGAATTCGGCCTCCAACGTCGCCTGCGTGGCGGCGTGGCCTTTGCCCGTGAAAATGATGTCAGGTTTCATGATTTGAATTTAGCAGCAAGAGATTCGGCGCCGCGAGCCAGGATGCCGACATCCGATCCGACCGCGACGAACAGCGCGCCGCACTCGAGCCACTGGCGCGCGTCGGCCTCGCTCGGCGTGAGGATGCCCGGCGCCTTGCCGGCCTTGCGGATGCGCCGGATGGCGTCGTCGATCACCGGCTTGATCTTGGGGTTGGCGATCTCGCCGGTGTAGCCCATCGAGGCGTGCAGGTCGGCGGGGCCGATGAACACGCCGTCGACGCCGTCGATGTCGCAGATCGCCTCGATGCTGTCGAGCGCGCCCTGCGTTTCGACCTGCACCAGCACGCAGATCTCTTCATGGGCGCGCTTCGCGTAGTCCTTGATGCGGCCGAAGCGCGTCGCGCGCGTCGTGCCGGCGACCCCGCGCACGCCGGCCGGCGGGTAGCGCGTGTGCGCCACGGCGGCGCGCGCCTCGTCGGCGCTGTTGACGTAGGGCACCAGCAGCGATTGCGCGCCGACGTCGAGCACGCGCTTCATGTTGACCATGTCGTTCCAGGGCACGCGTACCACCGCGTGCGACGGGTAGGGCGCCGCCGCCTGCAGCTGGCCGAGAAGGTTCTCCAGGTCCGCCGGGGAATGCTCGCTGTCGAGCAGGATCCAGTCGAAGCCGGCGCCGGCGATCACCTCGACGGTGTAGTTCGATGACAGGCTCGACCACAAGCCGATCTGCGGCTTGCCGGCCTTGAGCGCCCGCTTGAAAGCGTTCTGAGGAAGGTCCATGGAGCGCGAGATTCTAATCTAGTGAATCTCGGGCTCGGCAACCGGGGCGGTGCCCTCCAGGAAGTCGAAATCGCAGCCTTCGTCGGCCTGCTTCACGTGCTGCGAGAAGATGGCGCCGTAGCTGCGCTCGTATTTCCGCGGCGGGATCTTCCAGCCGCTCTTGCGCTTGGCAAGTTCGGCGTCGGAGATCTTCAGGTTGAGCTGGCGCTGCTCGACGTCCAGCTCGATCAGGTCGCCGTTGCGCACGAAGGCGAGCGGGCCGCCGACGAACGATTCCGGCGCGACGTGCAGCACGCAGGCGCCGTAGCTGGTGCCGCTCATGCGCGCGTCGGACAGCCGCACCATGTCGCGCACGCCCTGCTTGAGCAGCTTCTTCGGCACCGGCAGCATGCCCCACTCGGGCATGCCCGGGCCGCCAAGCGGACCGGCGTTGCGCAGCACCAGCACCGAGTCCGCGTCGACCTCGAGGTCGTCGCGGTCGATGCGCGCCGCCATGTCGTTGTAGTCCTCGAACACCACTGCCTTGCCGGTGTGCTTGAGGAGCCTCGGGTCGGCGGCGGCCGCCTTGATGACCGCGCCGCCCGGCGCGAGGCTGCCGCGCAGCACGACCAGCCCGCCGGCCTCCTTGAGCGGCTTGCTTCGCGGCCGGATCACCTCCGGGTTGTAGATGCGCGCGCCCTGCAGGTTCTCACCCAGCGTCTTGCCGTTGACCGTCCGGCAATCGAGGCTGAGCAGGTCCTTCAGCTCGTTCAGCAGCGCCCGCAGCCCCCCGGCGTAGTAGAAGTCCTCCATCAGGTAGCGATCGCCGGACGGCCGGACGTTGGCGAGCAGCGGCGTCTTCGCCGAAAAGTGGTTGAAGCGCTCGAGCGGCAGCTTGATGCCGGCGCGCCCGGCCATCGCGACCAGGTGGATCAGCGCGTTGGTCGAGCCGCCCATCGCCATCAGGGTCACGATCGCGTTGTCGAACGACTCCTTGCGCAGGAAGTCGCGCGGCTTGAGGTCCTCCCACACCATCTCGACGACGCGCTTGCCGGTGAGGGTCGCCATCTTGGCGTGGTTCGAGTCCGGCGCGGGAATCGAGGCCGCGCCGGGCAGCGAGAAGCCGAGGCTCTCGGCGAGCGACATCATGGTCGCCGCGGTGCCCATGGTCATGCAGGTGCCCGGCGAGCGCGCGATGCCGTCCTCGATCTCCTGCCAGTCGCGCTCGGTGATGTTGCCGGCGCGCAGCTCGGCCCAGTACTTCCAGGTGTCGGAACCCGAGCCCAGCGTGGTGTCGCGCCAGTGTCCGGAAAGCATCGGGCCGGCCGGCAGGTAGATCGCCGGCAGGTTCATGCTGGTCGCGCCCATGATCAGCGCGGGCGTGGTCTTGTCGCAGCCGCCCATCAGCACGCAGCCGTCCACCGGGTAGGAGCGCAGCAGCTCCTCGGTCTCCATGGCGAGGAAGTTGCGGTACATCATGGTGGTCGGCTTCTGCATCGTTTCCGCGAGCGCCATCGCCGGCATTTCCAGCGGGAAGCCGCCCGCCTGCCAGATGCCGCGCTTCACCTCTTCCGCGCGCTGGCGGAAGTGGGTGTGGCAGTGGTTGATGTCCGACCATGTGTTGATGATGGCGATGACGGGCTTGCCCGCGTAGTCGGTGCGGTCGTAGCCCATCTGCGCGGTGCGCGAGCGGTGGCCGAAGGAACGCAGGTCGTTGACGCCGTACCAGCGGTGCGAGCGCAGCTCTTCAGGCTTCTTGCGGGACGGCATGGGAGAGGGCGATTCTATCAAGTAGACTTCGCCAATGAAC
>DASUZH010000104.1:0-3574 GCA_036376975.1 Burkholderiales bacterium
GCCGCGCCGCCCTCGATCTGCGTGCGCGCCTTCACCTCGGCCAGGCCGAGCCGGCCGTACACCGACACCCGCTCGCCGAGCGGCAGGATGCCGAGCGCGGCGAGCCCCGCCGCCTTGACCTTGCTGGTCGCGGTCACCGCCGCGCCGCCGATCGTGCCCGGCGACTTGGCCTCGCCGAAGTCGATGTAGAACGCCTCCGCCGCGAGATAGCGGTGGAAGCGCCAGCCGCCGAACACCTTCTGCGCGGTGTCCTCGCTGCTGGTGCAGCCGAACGCATCCGCCTGCCCCGCCAGCCGGTTGAAATCGGCGCACGCCTCGCGGTAGCTGGCGTTGCCGACCGCCGCGCCCAGATAGAAGCCGGTGTCCTGCGCCAGGCAGGCGCCGCCCCAGAACATGCACGCAAGCGCGATCGCTCTCATCGATCCCCCTGCGGCATTCTGCCAGAGGCAAAAAAAAGGGGCGGCCAGTGCCGCCCCTCTCCCTGTTCCCCTGCCTTATGCGTTTGTCTAGAAGCGGAACACCACGCCGACGCTAATGACATCGACGTCGCTGGCGCCGTCGCCGACATCGGTGTAGCGCTGATATTCACCGCGGATGCCGAGGTTGCGCGCGAGGTCAAACTGCACGCCGACGCCGTAGGTCAGCTCGACGCTGTCCGCCTTCTCGCCGCCGCCCTTCGCCTCGCCCCAGAAGAAACCGGCCTTGCCGTAGACGCCGAACCTGTCGCCGACCGGCAGGATGCCGACGGCAACCGCTTCCCAGGCGTTGGCCTTGAACTCGGTGCCACCCTCGGAGGTCTTGCCGAAATCGATGTACGCGCCTTCGACCGCGAAGTTCTTGTTGAACTGATAGCCGCCGAGGATCTTGAACGAGGTGTCCTCGTCGCTGGCCTCCTTGACGTCGGCCTGGCCGATATGGCCACCGATGTACCAGCCGGTATCGGCCTGCTTCGCCTGCGCCAGCGCGAACGACGGCGCGCCCAGAACCATTCCGAACAGTGCGGCGAGCGCCGCATTCTTGATGTTGCTCATCACTACTCTCCTTTCCACTGTGTCATACCCCCTCTGCGCAAGTGCGCGTCACAAGGCTAGGCGCGTCAGGTGCGTTCGGGTGTGAAGAAGTGCCCAAAGGGGGTGGATTTAGGCTCCTCGTGTTGCGGCCACGCAACGTCGCGCCGCTACTTGAAGCGGAAGATCAGGCCGATGCTCATCACGTCCACGTCGGCCTGGCCGATCTCACCGCCCCCCATGTCCTGGTAGCGCTGCCACTCGGCGCGCAGCCCGAGATTCGGCGTGAAATCGAACTGCACTCCGACGCCGAAGGTGAGGTCGGTGTTCGTTTCCGACTCGGAGACCGGCCCGAACAGAACCGTGCTGCCGCTCGCATCGGTGTCGCCGCGATACAGGCCGGCCTTGCCGTAGAGGGAGAACTTGTCCGCGATCGGCAGGATTCCCACCGCCACGAACTCGAACGCCTTCGACTCGATCTTGACGTTGCCGCCGGGTCCGCTGGCCGAAGCCTCGCCGAGCTCGTGATAGCCGGCCTCGAGCGCGAAATGCTTGTTCAGCCGGTAGCCGCCGAGGATCCTCCAGGCGTTGTCTTTCTCATCGCACGACACGCCGGCCCCGCCGACGCCGCTGCAGGCGTCGTTGGCCTTGGACTGCCCGAGCGTGCCGCCGACATACCAGCCCGAATCGGGCCCGCTCTGCGCCATGCCGGCCGATGGGACGATCATCGCCGCTGCCGCGCAGGCCGCGAGCGCCACCCTTTTCCACTGAGCCATAACGAACTCTCCTTTCGTCTTGGTTGCTCACGCGCACAGGCGCGCGTTAGAAGACTAAGGAGGCCAGGCGTCCCGACTCCATGTGTGCAGCGCAGCAACCGGGGGTTTCCGCTCCCGCTGTTGCGCCTTCGCAACGCCGGTTATCTGAACCGCCAGATCAACCCCAGGCTGATCGCGTCCACGTCCATATTGCTCGGGCCGATGTCCTGGTAGCGCTGCCACTCTGCGCGCACGCCGAACTGCTTCGTCAGCTCGAACTGCACGCCCACGCCGTAGGTCAGGTCGATGTTGGAGTCGTGCTCCGAAGCCACGCTGTTGGGCGCGGTGGTGACGAGATCGGACTCGGCCAAGTACGCGCCGAACTTGCCGTAGACGGAAAACCGCTCGCCGACCGGCAGAATGCCGAGCACCACCGTCTCGAAGGCATGCGCCTCGGCAGTCACGTTCCCGCCGAGCCCATTGGCCGATGCCTGCCCGAGATCGCGATAGCCGATCTCGAAGCCGAGATGCCGGTTCCACTGATACCCGATGAGAATGCTCCAGGAGGTGTACTTGTCGTCGCAGGTGGTTCCGCCGCCGGTGGTGACGCCGGTGCAGAAGTCCTTGGCCTGGGACTGCCCGACCGTGCCGCCGAGGTAAGTGCTGGAATCGGGGCCGCCCTGCGCCAGGCCGGCCGTCGGGACGATCATCGCCGCTGCTGCGCACGCGGCAACCGCCGCCCTTCGCATCTGACTCATACCCAAACCTCCCTTTCGTCTTGTTGGTCACGCGCACAGGCGCGCGCGTTAACCGCGATTGTCTGCCCGTTGTTGCAGCTTAGCAATTCCGCTTGCCGGCCCGAAAAAAAGGGCGGCCGGAGCCGCCCTTCCTTGCCGTGCAGCGGGTTACTTGAAGCGGTACAGGACGCTGATGCCGAACACGTCGACGTCGGACTCGCCGAGGGTCTCCTGCTTGCCCATCGACTTGTACTGCTGCCACTCGGCGCGCACGCCGAGATTCTTGTTGAAGTCGTACTGCGCGCCGATCGCATAGGTCAGATCGGTGTTCGACTCCGACAGGCTCTCGCCGCCGCCGGAAAAGTCGATGTCGCCCTTGTAGAAGCCCAGCTTGCCGATCAGCGAGAAGCTGTTCGCCAGCGGCAGCGTGCCGACCGCGACCAGGTCCCACGCCTTGGCTTCGTAGCTGAACGCGCCGAAGCCCGGCTCGTTGCCCTTCGCCTCGCCCAGGTCGCTATAGCCCAGCTCGACGCCGAAATGCTTGTTGAACTGGTAGCCGCCGAAAATACGGAACGAGGTGCCCTTGTCGTCCAGGGTGGTGCCGGGCTCCGAGTCGCTCAGGTCGACGTCGATCTGCGACTGGCCGATGCCACCGCCGAGATACCAGCCCGAGTCCGCACCGGTGAAGCCCTGCGCCATGGCCGCCGAGGGCAGCGCCAGAACCAGCGCGCCGATCAGCGAGAGTTTCTTCGCCTTGGTAATGCTTCCTTTCACAACTTCTCCTTTCAGATTTCGTTTTGTGCAAGCAGCGCGAGGATTCGCGCGCCACGGATGCTAAGGGGGGCGAAACGCGGGACTTTCAGAAAGCGTTCGAGCGGCGCGGGTTCTTGCGAAATCTGACGAGCGCCGTTGCAACGCCGCAACGGAAACGCGGCGCTACTGCTTCGCCAGCGTTTTAAGCGCTGCGCGGATTCCCTCGGCGACGGCGACGCCGGCGGGCAGCCCCTTCACGGCGGCGAGGGCTTCCTTCTCGCTGTAGCCGAGCCCGAGCAGCGCGTTGAGGATGTCGCCCGAC
>DASUZH010000105.1:0-6584 GCA_036376975.1 Burkholderiales bacterium
GTCACCGACGCGGGCGCGGTGCAGGCGATGGTGGCGGCATGCGAGAAGAAGTTCGGCCGCGTCGACATCCTGGTCAACAACGTCGGCGGCTCGGCGCCCGGCGGGCCGGTGGAGATGACCGAGGAGGCCTGGGACGCGCAGCTGGAGCACAATCTCAAGGGCTTGTTCCTCGCCTGCAAGCATGTGCTGCCCGTGATGGAGCGGCAGAAGAGCGGCGCCATCGTCAACCTGTCGTCGACTTCCGGCATCCGCTGGGGCGGATCCGCGCACATCGCCTACGCCACCAGCAAGGGCGGCATCCTGCAGTTCTCGCGCTCGCTCGCGGCGCAATACGCCGGCCGCGGCATCCGCGTGAACACGGTGGTGCCCGGGCAGCTGCACACGCCGCTGGTCGAGGCGCGGCTCGCCGGCCAGCGCGCCGGCGGCGACGTGCAAAAATTGCTGCAGCAGCGGCTCGCGCGCATCCCGCTCGGCTTTGCCGGCGACGGCCGCGATACCGCCAACGCGGTGCTGTTCCTCGCCTCCGACGAAGCGCGCTTCATCACCGGCGCCGAGATCGTGGTCGACGGCGGCATGACAATACGATGCGACTAAGGAGAGAAATGATGCGAAGACTTCTTGCCATCCTGCTGTGCGTGCCTGCGCTCGCGCTCGCACAGGCGTATCCGTCCAAGCCGGTGCGCATGATCGTCGGCTTTCCCGCCGGCGGGCCGGCCGACATCTTCGGCCGCGCGCTGGCGCAGGGCATGTCGGCGGAGCTCGGCCAGACGGTGCTGGTCGAGAACATCTCCGGCGTGGGCGGCGTGATCGGCGTCGACCGGGCGCTCAAGTCGACGCCCGACGGCTACACCATGGTGCTCAACAGCGCCTCGCCGCTGGTGATCGCGCCCTACTCCCTCGCCAAGCTGCCCTACGACGTGAAGAAGGACATCGCCCTCGTCACCGTGGTGGTGCGCGTGCCCGAGGTGGTGGCGGTGCACCCGTCGGTGCCGGCGAATTCCCTCGCCGACCTGGTCGCCTTCGCCAGGGCCAACCCCGGCAAGGTGAACTTCGGCTCGGCGGGCAGCGGCAGCATCACTCACCTCGCCGGGGAACTGCTCAAGGCCGAGGCGAAGATCGACATCGTCCACGTGCCTTACAAGGGCGCGGCGCCGGCGGTCACCGACCTGGTCGGCGGGCAGGTGCAGATGGGCATCTTCGACGTGCCGGTGCTGCTCAGCCACATCCGCAGCGGCAAGCTGAAGGCGCTCGCCATCACCAGCGCGAGCCGCGCGCCGTCGCTGCCCGACGTGCCCGCGACCGCCGAGCTCGGCTATCCGAACGTCAATTCGGACAACTGGTACGGCCTGATCCTGCCGGCGGCCACCCCCGCCGAGGTCCAGAAGCGGGTGCATGCCGCAGCGGTCGCGGCGCTCAAGTCGGCGCCGGTGCTGGAGCAGTTCGCCAAGGTCGGCGGCATCGCCTCCCCCGGCACGCCGCAGGAGTACGCCGCCTTCCTGGCGTCCGAGCAGGCCAAGTGGAGCAAGGTGGTGACCGCTATCGGATTCAAGGAGCAGACGCAATAATCCGCGCATGACCCGGGACGAGCTCGCCGCCAAGCGCTTCCTCTTCATTCTGCTGCTTGGCGCGCTGGTCCTGGTCGGGTTCGTCGCCCAGCCGCTCGGCGCGGCGCTGTTCCTCGCGGCGGTGCTGGCGGTCGTCATGAATCCGGTGCAGCTGCGGCTCGCGCGCTGGCTGCGCGGCCGGCCGCAGATCGCGGCGGCGCTGCTGGTCGCGGCGGTGGCGCTGCTGGTCGTCGGGCCGGTGCTCGCGCTGTCGGCGGTCGCGGTGCGCGAAGCGACCGACGGCGTGCGCTTCCTGCTCGAGGTCCTGCGCAGCGGGGACACCGGCGTCCTGCTGGATCGCATGCCCGCGCCGCTCAACGAGTACGCCGCCCGCGCGCTCGCCTACCTGGGCGAAGCCGGCGCCGAGATCGAAGCGCACGTCCGCGCACAGGGGCCGAAGGCGGCCTCGGCGGTCGGCACCGCGGTGGTGCGCACCGGCGCGCTGCTGTTCCAGCTGGCGATGATGCTGATCGCGCTGTTCTTCCTCCTCACCAGCGGGCGCGAGATGATCGCGTGGGTCGACAGCGTCTCCCCTTTGCGGCGCGGCCAGACGCGCGAGCTGCTGACCGAGTTCCGCAAGGTTTCCTACTCGGTCATCGTCTCGACCATCATTACCGCCGGCGTGCAGACGCTGGTCGCGCTGGCCGGCTACCTGATCGCCGGCGTGCCCAAGCTCGCCTTCTTCGTCGGCGTCACCTTCTTCATCGCGCTGATCCCGGCGATCGGCGCGGCCGTGGTCGGCCTGGCCGCGGCGCTGGTCCTCTTCGTCACCGGCCATCCGTACATGGCGCTATTCCTCGCCGTGTGGTCGGTGGCGGTGGTCGGCCTGGTCGACAACGTGGTGAAGCCCTACCTGATCAAGGGCGACGTAGAGATGCACGGCGCGGTGGTGTTCTTCGCCCTCATCGGCGGCATCGCGGCCTTCGGCATGATCGGCCTGCTGGTCGGCCCGCTCGCGGTGGCCATGCTGCTGACGCTGCTGCGAATGTACCGGCGCGACTACCTCAAGGAAGCCTGAACGCCCACGCGCGCAAGGCGCGAGCGCGCGTCGGCCAAGGCGCTTTCCAGGACAAGTTTCTGGTCGGAAAAAGCGGCAAAGCCGAGCCCCGCCGCGGCGGCGGCTTCGATCGCGTCGGCGACGTCGCCGGCGATCGACGGCGCGAAACCCGGAATCATCAGCCCGCTGGCGTAGAAGCGCTCGAGCATTTCGGCGGCGCGGCGCGCGATCGCCTGCGCATCCAGCTCGGCCTTGCGCTGCGCGAGATAGAGCCAGCCGAACTGCGCATGGCGCCGCTTGTCGCGCAGCATGAGGTCGAGCGCCTGCGCCATCGCCGGCTCGGTGGTCGCCGCGCGCGCGGCCTCGAGCAGCGCGGCCTCGAGCTGCTCGCGCAGCGCGACGTATGCGCCGATGTAGGCGTCGAGGCCGAACTCGGCGTCCAGCACTTCGCGGTGCAGGGTCTGGTTGAAGCGCGCGGCGTAGTCGCGGTTCGCCGGCTCGGCGACGAAGCCGCCCAGGCGCCCGGCCATCTCGTGGCTCGCGTCGAGGTGCCAGGCCTCCTCCGAGCCGCGCAGCGAGAGGAAGTATTTAGGGTCGCTCTCGCGCTGCCGCTCCAGGCAGAAGCGCACCAGCAGCGACGGCGTCTCCGACAGGCGGCCGAACAGCAGCCAGGCGCGGTGGCTCCAGGCAAGTCTGGCGGCATCGCGCATCGGCCGGTCGATGCGCGAAACGTCGAGTGCCCCCCAATCTATCGAGCGCGACGGATCCCAGCGCTCGTTCTTGGCGCGGCTGTAGAGCTCCCAGATGCTCTCCACCGCCGGCTCGAGGTGCAGCGGGAAGCGGTACTCCTGGAGGATGCGCGCGCTCAGAATGCGCCGAGCTTCGGATGCTCGAAGCGGGGGATGTCGATGCCGAGGCCCTTGAAGCGCTCGCGCACGCGCCGCATGGTGGCGACGAACACCGGCTTCTCGTCCTCCTCGAACTGCGCGCCGAGGCCGGCTGCGCAGGTCAGGCGGTCGATGCGGTTCTCCTCGGCGGTGATCGGCGAGTCGGGCGCCAGCCAGGGCACGCGGTAGCCGGCCAGCTCGACGTTGACGGTGGTGTCGATGAACGCCTGCCGCATGCGCTCGATCTCCGCCGCGCTCATCTGCGGCAGCCGCCACTCCAGGTAGTGCCAGCCGAACGCGCAGTGGCGCACCTCGTCGCGCAGGATCAGGCGCAGCGCCTTGTTCGCCACCGGGTGGGTCGCCTTGTCGATCATCAGCCTGAACCAGTCGAAGGCGTATTCCTCCAGGCCGCAGACCAGCGCGGCGATGATCTGGTCGACGCTGGTGTCCGGATCGAGCGCCATCTTGCGCACGCCGTGGCTGCCGATCGCCTTGGTGAAGTCGGCGTGCACCGGCGCCGGGATATAGCCGCCGAGGCGCTCGGCCATCCGGTAGCAGGTCTCCGCGTGGCGCGCTTCCTCCTGGGTGCGCAGCGCGAAGAACAGCGCCATCTCCACCGGCAGGCGGTCCTGCGTGAAGCGCACGCTGAGCGTCGGGCTCTCGGAGATCGCGCCGTACTCGCCCCAGCCGCGCCGGCTCCACCAGCTGCGCGCCGCCTCGCGCCGCTCGTCGTCGATGTCGCCGGGGCGCAGCGCGTCCCAGTCGATGTCGCGCTGCGGGTCCCACTGGTTGCGCGTCGCCGCGAGGTAGAGGTCGCGCATCTTCGGGATGGCGGTGTCCATGGCGAGCGGAAAGCGGCGCTCGTTGCGGTCGAGCAGCGGCGCGGTGGCAGTCATTGCGCTCATGGATTGCACCTATTCGTTCAATCGATGCAGCTCTCGCTTCGATCATACCCCGAGTTATTGACAAAGCCGGACGCACTGACAAAACTAACCGGACATGAAAAGCACCGATCCGGTGGTCGGTCCGCAGGCCGAGCAGACCTTCTTCGCCGATCCGGCGATCGACCGCCTGGTCGGCATGGTTTTCGCCCTCACCGCGGAGGTTCACGTCCTGCGCGACCGCCTCGCGCTGCTGGAAGACGCTCTCAAGCAGCGCGGCGTGGTCGATATCCCGGCGCTCGATACGGCGATACCGGAAGGCGCGCTCGAGGCGCGCATCACGAAAGAGCGAACGGCGCTGGTGCAGCACGTGCTCGAAGCGCTGCACGGCCGCCTCGCGTCCAGGTCCTGATGCTGACGCTGTTCCGCAGCCGCGAAGCCAACGCCTTCCAGGAATTCATCATGGAGGCGCGCACCTGGTGGGCGGTGCAGCTGTTCCCGCGCCTGCGCGAGGAGTACGAGGTGCGCAAGCAGCTCGCCGAGCGCGAGGGGCGGCGGGTGCGCAGCGCCGAGGACGTAGCCGCGCTCTTCTCGCGCAGCACGCTGTACGCCTACTTCTGCTGGCTCGAGCGCCACGTGCAGAAGTCGAAGTACTCGTCCTCGCGCTGGGGCCTGGTGGCGCAGATCGCGCGCGAGCCGGAGACCGCGGCCGAGCGCCTGAAGGCCGGCGGGTCGCTCGAGCTCGATCCGGCGCTGCGCGTACCCGACTACTACGCCGCGCACGACATCCACCAGCATCCCGGCAACCTGCATGGCGACGCCAACGCGGGCCTGGTCTACGAGGCGAGCGCCCTCTCGATCCATCCGAAGACGAAGAAGAACGAGCTGCACGAGCGCTTCGTCGACCTGGTGCGGCGCGAGGGGGAGTTCGCGCACGTGCTCGACATGGGCTGCGGCTTCGGCAAGAGCACCGTCCCGCTCGCCCACGCCTTTCCGAAAGCCAAGGTCGTGGGTGTCGACGTCTCGGCGCCCTGCCTCAAGCTAGCCGCCGCGGATGCAAGAAATTTATCGAATGTGAATTTCAGGCAGGCCGATGCGCGTCACACCGGCCTGGAGGCGGAAAAGTTCGACCTGGTCACCTCCACCATGCTGCTGCACGAGCTGCCGGAGGAATCGGTCGACGCGACGCTCGCCGAGACGCGCCGCCTGCTCGCCCCGGGCGGCGTCTCGATCCACCTCGACTTCCGCACCGAGGACCCGTTCTGGCAGTTCGTCATGTACGGGCACAGCGAGCGGAACAACGAGCCGTTCCTCGCCCCGCTGATCCGCATGGACCTCGCCGCCGCCTACCGCAAGGCCGGCTTCGAGGAAGTGCGCATCGAGCCCTTCGCCGAGCGCGAGGGCGCGACCGATCCGTCCAACCCGTTCTGGCGCTTTCCGTGGGCGGCGATCATCGCCCGCAAGCCCGCTTGATCTTTCCATAGGGAGAACCCGCATGAAACGAACCTTACTCGCCGCCGCGCTCGCCCTGCCCCTGGCCGCGGGCGCGCAAACAAAATGGGACATGGCGACGGCCTACGCCGACACCGAGTTCCAGACCAAGAACGTGCGCCAGTGGGCCGAGGAGGTGCAGAAAGGCTCCGGCGGCAAGATCGCCATCACGGTGCACAGCGCGCAGTCGCTGATCAAGAATCCCGAGATCAAGCGCTCGATCCAGACCGGCCTGGTGCCGGCGGGCGAGTTCTTCATGTCCAACCTCGGGCCGGAAAACCCGCTGTTCGAGGTCGACGCGATCCCGTTCTTCGCCAGCGGCTACCCCGAGGCGCGCGCGCTGTGGGAAGTGTCGCGCGCGCCGATCACGGCGCTGTTCGAGAAGCAGGGCCTGCGCGTGATGTACTCGGTGCCCTGGCCGTCGCAGGCCTTCTTCACCAAGGAGCCGGTGAAGAGCCTGGCCGACATCAAGGGCAAGAAGATGCGCACCTACAACGCGCAGACCGCGCGCCTCGGCACGCTGATGGGCGTGATCCCGACCACCGTGCAGGCCACCGAGATCCCGCAGGCCTTCTCGACCGGCATCATCGACCTGATGTTCACCTCCACGCCGACCGGCGTCACCACTCGCGCCTGGGAATACACCCGCTACTTCTACGACACCGGCGCCTGGGTGCCGAAGAACGTGGTGCTGGTGAACAACGCGGCGTTCGCCAAGCTGCCG
>DASUZH010000106.1:0-3966 GCA_036376975.1 Burkholderiales bacterium
ACGTACTCGATGATCTTCGGGATCTTGAAGATCATCTGCTCGGTGGTGGCGTGCTGCATGCGCTCGCCGTTCAGCCGGCACGACAGCGTCATCTTCGTGTTGGGCGGGATCTCGTCGGTGGTCACCATCCACGGCCCGAAGCCGCCGGTGCGCGCGAAGTTCTTGCCCGCGGTCCACTGGATGGTGTGGCGCTGCCAGTCGCGCACCGAGCCGTCGTTGTAGCAGCTGTAGCCGGCGATGTGCTGCCAGGCGTCCTTCTGCGCGATGCGCCTGCCGGGCTTGCCGATGATCACCGCGATCTCGGCCTCGAAGTCCATGTGCGTCGACTCCTTCGGCCGGATGATCGGCTGCAGGTGGCCGACCTGCGACTCGGGCACGCGCAGGAAGATGGCCGGCTGCTCGGTGTTGTCGCGGCCGGTCTCGACCACGTGGTCCTGGTAGTTGAGGCCGACGCAGACGATCTTGTCGGGGTTGGGGATCACCGGGAGCCAGGTGATGTCCGACAGCTTGTGGTCCTGCGGTCCCTTCAACAGCTCGCTCACTTCGGACAAAGCGTTGGCGGTGATCAGGGCCCGGAGGTCGGAATAGCGGTTGCCTAGCCGCGCGCCCAGGTCGACAATTCCCTTGTCCGTGACAGCGCCGTAACTGACGCCCTTGGAACTCCTGAAAGTCGCGAGCTTCAAATGACCTCCTCTTCCGTGCCGTCTCTCGCGTTCAGCCACATGGGCATCTACGTGACCGACATCGCGCGCATGGAGGATTTTTACACACGCGTGCTCGGTTTTACCGCGACGGATCGCGGCGACCTCGGTTCCACCAAGCTGGTGTTCCTGAGCCGGGACCCGAAGGAGCATCACCAGATCGTCCTCGCCAGCGGGCGCCCGGGCGAGATCCGCTTCAATCCGATCAATCAGATCTCGTTTCGCATGGCGGAATTCGGCGGGCTGCGCGAGATGCACCGCCGGCTGCAGCGCGAGGGCGTGGCCGAGATGTCGCCGGTGTCGCACGGCAACGCCCTGTCGATCTACTTCCGCGATCCGGAAGGCAACCGCATCGAGCTGTTCGTCGACACGCCGTGGTACGTGACGCAGCCGCTGCGCGTGCCGATGGACATGCAGCTCAGCGACGCGCAGATCTGGGCGTGGGCGGAGGCCGAGGCGCGCAAGCTGCCCGGCTTCACCAGGGTGGAGAACTGGCGCAGCGACGTGGCGAAGAAGATGGGAGTTACATAACTTTACACGGCGCACAAGCTGCACTTACACGTGCGGCGCAGACTCCTCGGCGTCCAAACCCACGAGGAGCAGTCATGGTAGGTCGCCGCAAGTTCTTCACCTTCGCCGGAATCGGAGCGCTGCTCGCCGGCGCCGCCTGGAAAGCCCACTCCCACGGCCGCCACGGCCCCATCGACCCGGCGCGCCTCGAGGAATACCTGTCGCGCGGGCTGAAGCACCTGTACGTCGAGCTCGACGCGACTCCCGAGCAGCAGCAGCGGCTCGACCCGATCGTGAAGCAGGCGGCGCGCGACCTGCTTCCGCTGCGCGACAAGGTGCGCGCCGCCCGCGAGCGCGGGCTCGCGCTGCTGACCGCGCCGACGATCGACCGCAACGCGCTGGAAAGCCTGCGCGCCGAGCAGCTGCAGCTCGCCGAGGCCGGATCGGTACGCCTCGCGCAAGCGCTCGCCGACGTCGCCGACGTGCTGACGCCCGAGCAGCGCAAGACGGTGGCCGAGCGCATCGAGCGGCATCGCTCCTGGCGGCACAGGTAAACTGGGGAAGTGCCGCAGCGCATTCTGCTGATCGAGGACGACTCGCGCCTCGCCGCCATGGTGGCCGAATACCTCGGCGGGGCGGGCTACCGGGTTGAAGTGGCGGCGAGCGGCAGGGCCGGGCTGGAGCGGCTCGGCCGCGAGCCGTTCGACGCCGCCGTGCTCGACCTGATGCTGCCGGACATGGACGGCCTGGAGGTGTGCCGCGCGCTGCGGCGCACTTCGCAGCTTCCCGTGCTGATGCTGACCGCGCGCGGCGAGCCGGCCGACCGCATCGTCGGGCTCGAGCTCGGCGCCGACGACTACCTGCCTAAGCCCTTCGAGCCGCGCGAGCTGCTGGCGCGGCTGCGCGCCATCCTGCGGCGCGGCGCGGCCGCCGCGCAGGCGACCCTGCTGCGCTTCGGCCGCCTGGAGATCGACCGCGGCGCGCGCAGCGTGACCATCGACGGCGCGCCGCGCACGCTGACCTCCTACCAGTTCGAGCTGCTGGTGGCGATGGCCGAGAACGCCGGGCGCGTGCTGTCGCGCGAGGCGCTGATGGATCTCCTCAAGGGCGAGCCGCTGGAAGCCTTCGACCGCTCGATCGACGTGCAGGTCTCGCGCATCCGCCAGGCGATCGAGGACGATCCCAGGAAGCCCCGCCGCATCGTCACCGTGCGCGGCGCGGGCTACGTGTTCGCCAAGGCGCAGGACCAGTGAAGCGGCTCTACGCCAGGCTCTACCTGGCGCTCCTCGCGAGCCTCGCGCTGTTCGCCGTCGCCGCCGGCGGACTGTGGTGGGCGCTCGGCGAGGACGCCTGGGCGCAGCGGCAGGGCGCCGCCTTCGGCCGCCTGGCGAGCAACCTGCTGCCGCCGGCCTCGGCGCCGGCGGCGGAGCAGGAGGCGGCGCTGCAGCGCGCGGTCGCCGGCATGCGCGGCGGGATCGCGCTGTACGCCGCCGACGGCACGCGCCTCGGCGTCGCCGGCTTCGACCCCGGCAGGCGCGGCTGGCGAGTGCGGCTGGCCGACGGGCGCCAGCTCGTCATGCGCGGCGAGCGGCACGTGCCGGGGCTGTTTCTCGCCACGCTCGCCTTGCTGCTGCTGGCGATCGGCGCCGGCGCCTATCCGGTGGTGCGCCGCATGACGCGGCGCATCGAGCGCCTGCAGAAGGCGGTGGAATCGCTCGGCTCGGGGCAGCTCTCGGCGCGGGTCGAGGTGCAGGGGCGCGACGAGGTGGCGGCGCTGGCGGAGAGCTTCAACTCGGCGGCGGCGCGCATCGAGGCGCTGGTCGCCGCGCACAAGTCGCTGCTGGCGAACGCCTCGCACGAGCTGCGCACGCCGCTCGCGCGCATCCGCATGGGCACCGAGCTGAAGAAGGACGCCAGGGAGATCGAGCGCGACATCGCGGAGCTCGACGCGCTGATCGACGAGATCCTGCTGGCGAGCCGGCTCGACGCCGCGCCGCCGCTGGCGAAGGAGGAAGTCGACCTGCTCGGGCTGGCCGCCGAGGAGTGCGCGCGCTACGAGAACGTCAGCCTGGAGGGCGACCACGTGACGGTGAGCGGCGACGCGCGGCTCCTGCGTCGCCTCATGCGCAACCTGATCGAAAACGCGTTCCGGCACGGCAAGCCGCCTGTTTTCGTATTCATCAGCAAGAACAAGATCCAGGTTCGCGATGCCGGGCCGCCCATCCCCGACGCGGAGCGGGAGCGGCTGTTCGAGCCGTTCCATCGCCGGCCGGGCTCGGTGAGGGCCAGCGGCTACGGCCTCGGCCTGTCGATCGTGCGCCAGATCGCGCGCCAGCACGGCGGTGACGCGCGCTACGAGGACGGATTCATCGTAGATCTGCCATGACAGGGCCGTTCTCGTAATATCGGGCGGGTGAAGCCCTTCGTCTACACCGGACTGCCGGCGCGCGTCATCTTCGGCGCCGGCTCGCTTGCCCAGCTGCCGGCCGAGCTCGATCGGCTGGGGGTCAAGCGCGCGCTGCTGCTGTCGACTCCCGAACAAAAAAATTCCCTGCAGGAAGTTTCAAAAGCGTTGGGCTCGCGCTGCGCAGGTACCTACGACAAGGCTGCGATGCACGTGCCGGTGGAGGTCGCGCAGGACGCGCGCCGCGTCGCCGCCGAGCTCGGCGCCGACTGCTGCGTCACGGTGGGCGGCGGGTCGACCACCGGCCTGGGCAAGGCGATCGCGCTGACCTCGACGCTGCCGATCCTCGCC
>DASUZH010000107.1:0-11878 GCA_036376975.1 Burkholderiales bacterium
GGCAGCAACGTGCACCAGCTCGACGCCGACGAGCTCTACGAGCTGCGCCTGCACATGGGAATGATGTTCCAGACCTCGGGGTTGTTCAGCGACCTCACGGTTTACGACAACATCGCCTTCCCGATCCGCGAGAACTTCGACCTGCCCGAGGAAGTGGTGCGGCGCATGGTGCTGATGAAGCTGCACGCCGTCGGCCTGCGCGGCGCGCGCGACATGATGCCGGGCGACCTGTCGGGCGGCATGGCGCGGCGCGTGGCGCTGGCGCGCGCCATCGCCACCGATCCGAAGCTGCTGATGTACGACGAGCCGTTCGCCGGCCTCGACCCGATTTCGCTCAACCAGATCGTCGAGCTGATCCGCAGCCTGAACGAGGCGCTCGGCCTGACCTCGATCGTGGTCACCTACGACGTGCAGGAGGCGCTCAAGGTGGCGGAGTACGTCTACGTGATCAACGACGGCTCGGTGCTCGGCCAGGGCACGCCGCAGGAGATCAGTTCCTCGGCCGATCCCTACCTGAAGCAGTTCGTCAACGCGCTGCCCGACGGGCCGGTGCGGTTCCACTTCCCGGCCGCGCCGGTGTCGGAAGACCTCAGCCTGGGTTGAGGACGCGCGGACTAGCCGCGCGGGATAAATTTCAGCGACACGCCGTTATTGCACCAGCGCTGGCCGGTGGGCGGCGGGCCGTCGTCGAAGACGTGGCCGTGGTGGCCGCCGCAGCGCTTGCAGTGGTACTCGGTGCGCGGGTAGATCAGGTAGAAGTCCTTCTTCGTCTCGAACACCCCGGGGATGTGCGTGAAGAAGCTCGGCCAGCCGGTGCCCGACTCGTACTTCATCTCCGAGGTGAACACCGGCAGCCCGCAGCCGGCGCAGGCGAACACGCCCGGCCGCTTCTCGGCGTTGAGCGGGCTGGTGCCGGCGCGCTCGGTGCCTTCCTTGCGCAGCACCTTGTAGGACTCCCCCGGCAGGCGCTTGCGCCATTCCTCGTCGGACAGCTTGAGGGGCTCGTCCGGCGAGGGCACGGCGGTGCCGGCGGCGAGGAAGTTCTTCCAGTCGCTCTGCATCTTCCTGATGCCTTTCATGTCGGCGGGCGGCGCGGCGCGCCCCAGAAGGGGGGCGGCCGCTAGCCCGAGAAGGAACGTCCTGCGCTTCATATCCGTAAGTTGGTCGGCGACAAGGCCGCCAACTTACAGGATATCAATGATTGGCGATGCCGTAGGCGATGGCGCCGCCGATCACCGCGCCGGCGAGGATCGCCAGCCCGTCATTGCTGTAGTACACGGGGGCCGGGCGGTGAACGACCACCGGTCGGGGCTGGTGATAGTGCCGGTACACGACCACGGGGCGCGGCGCCGGGCGGTGGTAGACATGCTTCACCACCACATCGCGATGGCCTTGCTTGTAATGGCCGTAGTGGCGGCCGTTGTCGGCGAAGGTGGCGCCCGAAGCAAGGACCGCGGCGCCGGTCACGGTGGCAAGGATCGTCTTCTTCAGCATGGCAGGCTCCTTTCAAGAGTTGAGTGCCTGGCCATTTGACGCCCGGGGCCGCAAAACGCGAACCCAGAAAGTGCAACATCTGTAACCGCATGTATATTCGGGCGCCTGGAGGAGACATATGTCACGCTTTCCACTGTTGCTTGTTTTAGCGCTGTTTTCCCTGGCCGCCGGGGCGCAGGACTACCCGACCAAGCCGATCACCATGATCGTGCCGTTCCCGCCGGGCGGGGTGGCCGACATCGTCGGGCGCCCGCTCGCCGCGTCGATGGAGAAGACCCTCAAGCAGCCGGTGATCGTGGTGAACCGCACCGGCGCCGGCGGCGCGGTGGGCATGACCGCGGCGGCCAAGTCGGCGCCCGACGGCTACACCATCCTGACCACGCTTTCCTCGATCTCGATCTTTCCGGTCTCGGACCCGATCAACGGCAAGCCCGCTCCTTATGAGCTCGCCGACTTCGCGCCGATCGCGCTGCTCACGGCGGACCCGACCGTGCTGGTGGTCCGCACCGAGAGCCCCTACAAGAGCATCCAGGACTTCATCGCCGCGGCGAAGGCGAGCCCGGGAAAGATCAACTATTCCTCTTCGGGCGTGTACGGCACGCTGCACGTGGCGATGGAGATGTTCGCCGGCGCGGCGGGCATCCGGCTGTTCCACGTGCCCTACCAGGGCGGCGGGCCGGCGCTGACCGCGTTGCTCGGCGGGCAGGTCGAGGCGCTCGCTTCGGGCCCGTCGGCGGCGGCGGCGCAGATGAAGGGCGGCAAGGTGCGCGTGCTCGCGAGCTGGAGCACCGAGCGCCTTTCGCTGCTGCCCGACGTGCCGACGTTCCGCGAGCTCGGCTACAAGGACGTCGAGTTCTACATCTGGTCCGGCATGGTGGTGCCCGCCGCGACGCCGGCGCCGGTGCAGCAGCGGCTGCGCGAGGCGGTGCGCGCCGCGGTGCAGGACCCGGCGTTCGCCGGGGCGATGGAGAAGGTCGGCTCGCCGGTGACCTACCGGGACGCGCCCGAGTTCAAGAAGTACTGGGACGCCGACGCGGCGCGCCTCAAGGTCGCGCTGCAGAAGATCGGCAAGGTCGAGGAGAAGAAGTAGCCGGGCCTTACTTTTTCTGGGCGCCGCTCAGCAGCCGCCACTTGCCGTCGACCTTGCAGAAGCTGAGCCGCGTGTCGCCCTTGCGGCCGGGCACCTCGTTGCGCACGCGCAGTTCCCTGCAGGCGCGGCCCTTGGACTCGAAGTCGCGCAGCACGCTGAGATCGCCGCGCGCGCGCGTCTTCGGGTTGTCCCAGGCCTGCGCCTGACCGACGGGCGACTCGTCGAGCGTCTTGCGCGCCGCGTCGAGGAACAGCCGGATGTCCTCCTCCTCGAAGCGCTCGGCGGGAGTGTTCTTCAGCAGGCCGATCCAGTTTTGCGCCGCCGCCGGGCTGGCGCAAAGCGCGGCGAGAATCAGTGCGATGATGCGCATTGCCCTCTCCTAACCATCTCCTAAAGGTCCGGCCCGGATTATGACGTTGAAGCGGCTCGCCTGGGGAATCGCGGCGCTGCTGCTCGTGGCGGCGCTGCTGCTGGTGCTCGGCGACTGGCTGCTCGGCACCCCGGCGGTGAAGGCGGCCGTCCAGCAGCGCGTGTCCGCGGCGCTCGGCGGCCAGATCGCGTGGCAAGACCTCGAGCTGCGGCTGCTGCCGGCGCCGCGCGGCGAGCTGCGCAAGGTGCGCATCGAGATCCCCGCCGTGGTCAGCCTGCACGCCGACCAGGTCGACGCGTACCTGCGCCTGTGGCCGCTGCTGCGCGGCGATCTCGAGATCGCGTCCTTCTCGGTGCTGCGGCCCGAGATCCGCGTGCTCGCCGCCGGCGGCGCGCAGAAGGATGCGGCGCCGCTCGATCCGCTGGCCGCCTATCGCAGCGTCGCCGAGCCGGCGGTGCGGGCGCTGCGCAAGTTCGCGCCGGACACGGAGCTGACGGTCGAATCGGCGGCGCTCGACCTGCCGGAGGTGCCGCTGCGGCTGCGCGAGCTGAACGCCACGGCGCGCACCAGCGCCGACGGCGTCGGCCTGCAGGTCGAGGCGGCGAGCAACTTCTGGCGGCGCCTGCGGGTCGCGGGCCGCGTCGCCTACACGGATTTGTCGGCGCGCGCGGAGGCGGAGGTCGAGGACCTGTCGGTCGACCGCGACCTGCCGCCGGCGAAGGCGCGCGCCCGCCTGCAGACCGACGCCAGGACTTCGATCGAGGCCGAGGTCGACGCAACGCTCGGAGCCTTGGTGCGCGAAGCGAAGGCGAAGCTCGCGCTGCCCGCCGGCAAGCCGCTCGAAGTCAGCGCGGACGTTTCCGGCGTCGACCTGGCCGCCGCGCTGGCGGTCGCGCGCCGCAAGCTGTCCGGCCTCGAGGCGCTCGAGTCGGTCGAGGGGCGCGCCTCGGCGAGGGTGCACGTCGCGCTGGGCGAGGCGTGGCATGCGCGGGTGGAGCTGGTCGATTCGAATGCGGCGGCGAAGCTCGCGCCGTTGCCGTGGAAGCTGTCTCTGCGCGGCGGCCACCTGACGTTCGGCGAGCGGGAGCTTCGCGTGCGCGGCGCGCACGGCGCGCTCGGCGATTCAGGCTTCTCGGAGGTCGCCGCGCACATCCAGCTCGGCAAGCGGGCGCGCCTGTCGGCCGCCTCCGGCAAGGCGAGCCTGCGCCTCGAGCAGTGGTTCCCGTGGCTGCAGAAGCAGTTGCCGCTGGCAGAGGTCAGCGCGCTGTCGGGCGACCTCGACGTCGCGCTGCAGCGGATGGCGCTTCGCTTCGACCGGCCTGCCGACGTTTCCTTCGACGCGATAGCGACGCCGCGCAAGGTGAGCGCGGCGCTGAAGGCGCTGCCGGCGCCGGTCAGCCTGACGGCAGGCTCGGCGCAGGTCAGCGCCACGCAGGTGCGGCTGGACCGGGTGGCGGCCGCGATGCTCGACGCAAATGCGCTGGTGTCGGGAACCGTGGCGATGCAAGGGCCGAAGGTCGAGATCGCGCTGGCCGAAGGCCTGCTGGGCGAGAAGCTGCTGCAGTGGGCGCTCGCGCGCGCCGAGGTGCCGCCCCACCTCGAGCCGAAGGCGCCGCTGCGCCTGGCCGCCAGGCGCATCGCCTGGGCCCCGAAGGCGCCGCTCGAAGTCGACGCGTCGGTCGAGCTCGCCGGCGGCCCGGCCGTCGCCGCGCAGCTGGCGTGGCAGCCGGAGAAGCTCGAGCTGCGCCGCCTGGCGATCAAGGACGCGCGCAGCGACGCGACGGCGTCGGCTACGCTCGCCGGCGAGATGGTGCAGGCGAGCTTCGCCGGCCGGCTCGACGGCCGCAGCATCGCGGCCCTGCTGCGCCGGCCGCTGCCGTCGTCGGGCATGGCGCAGGGCGACTTGCGCCTGACCCTCGATCGCCGCCAGCCGGGCCGCACGCGCGGCGACGGCCACCTGACGGTCGATGCGCTCGACCTGAGCTGGCTCGCCGGCAGGCGCGTCAGGGTGGAGCGCGCGGAGCTCAGCACGCAGCGCGACGACCTGCGCGTGGGCCGCGCGCGCGTCGACGTGGAGGAGCAGGTGTTCGATCTGGAGGGCGAGATGCGCCGCACCGAGCAGGGACCGGTGATCGACGCGCGGCTGCAGTCGCCCGGCGTCGAGATCGCGCGGCTGGTGCCCGCGCGCAAGCCGGGGGAGCAGGCCGAGCCTTCCGCGCTGTGGCCGCTGCCGCTGACCGGGCGCCTGGCGGTGAGCGCGGGTTTCGTGCAGTTCGAGCGCCAGCGCATCGAGCCGCTCGAGGGCGTGCTGACGTTCGAGCGCGAGCGCGCGCACCTCGAAGTGAAGCAGGCGCGCATGTGCGGCGTGTCCTTTCCTCTTGTCGCCGAGGTGCTGCCCGACAAGTACACGGTGTCGGCTCAGGTCACCATGAAAGACCAGCCGTTCGAGGCGGCGATGCACTGCCTGACCGGCGGCACGGTCGAGATCAGCGGCAACGCCGACCTGAGCGCCGAGCTGCGCACCGAGGGCAGCGGCGAGCGGGAGCTGATCCGCAACCTCGCCGGCACGGCGCAGGGCGAGCTGCGCAAGGGCAAGGTGAGGAAGTTCGCCCTGATCGGCAACATCCTCTCGCTGCGCGATATCGCCGCGCTGAAGAGCGTCAAGGACGACGGCTTCGCCTACCGCAGCCTGACCACCAAGGGGCGCTTCAAGGACGGCGAGTTCCTGCTCGAGGAGGGGTTCTTCGACAGCGACGCGGCGCGCCTCGCGGCGAGCGGCCGGGTGGACCTGCATGGCAACGACACGCGCCTCACCGTCCTGGTCGGCTTGCTTACCACCGTCGATCGCGTAGTGGGCGCGATCCCGCTGATCGGCGACATCTTCGGCGGCACCATGGTGGCGCTGCCGGTCTCCGTGAGCGGCGACATCCGCGACCCGCAGGTGATCCCGCTCGGCCCGCGCGCGGTCACCGACCAGCTGCTCGGCATCTTCGAGCGCACGCTCAAGCTGCCGGGCAAGCTAGTCGCTCCGGCAGCGCGCTAGAACTTGGTGCCGAAGTCGAAGCGGAACTGCGTCACCGAGCCGGAGCCGTACGAGCCGCCGAAGTCCATCCACTGCTCGTTGACCATGGCGCGAATGAAGCCGCTCCTGCCGAGCTCGAGGCGCAGGCCGGCGCCGGCGTTGTAGCTGAACTTGGTGGTAGTCGCCGTCGGCACGTACGCGGTGCAGTAGCCATACCACGGGTAGTACCAGCAGACGTTCTGCGGCAGGCCGGTGGGAATGTTGGTGTCGAGGTAGGTCCAGCCCAGGCCGCCGGTGACGAAGGGCGTGAAGTTGCCCTCCATGAAGTTGTAGGTGCCGAAGAAGCGTACCGTCCAGGTCTCGAGGCTGCCGGTGACGCTCACCTGCTGGCCGCCGTCGCCGACCACGTTGGCGCGGTAATCCTGGTTGCCCCATACGAACTCGACGCCGAGCGCCTTGTGCTGGTCGAAGTTGAACGCGTAGCCGAGGGTGAGGTTGTATCCGGTGTCGGTCTTGGCGTTCGAGCCGCCCTCGAAGGTGTAGCTCTCGCCGTTCGTAAACCCCGGCGCGAGGTAGAACTCGCTCTTGCCGCCGCGCGTGGTCTGCGCCTGCGCGGGCAGCGCGAGAAGGGCCGCAGCCAATAAGGCAAGCTTGATCAGTTTCATTTGTCCGTCTCCCTTAGGATCCGCTGATAGGCGGAGATTACATTGGAACTGGTGAGAATCGAAGTGTGCGTCTCGGTGAAGCCGAGCACCTGGCGTGCGTCGCGCACTGCTTCCTTGCGCAGCTGGCTGGAAACCGCGACCGCGCCGTCGGTAGCCGTCTCGACCGGCGCCTTCGGGTCGGTCTGCGAGTACAGCAGGTAGTAGCTGAGCGGCGGCTGGAAGGGCCGGGCAAAGATCGCCAGCTGGTACTCGCTGTCGGTCTGCATGTCGATCCACGATGGAATGACGGCCGGCGAGTACTCCACGCCCGACTTCGCCGCCTTGTGGCCCTGCCACGGCGTGGACAGGGTGACGAAGAGGCGCAGATAGCCCGCTTCGTTCGCCTGCACGCTCTTCTGGATATAGCCACGCGAAACCAGCCCGCCCATGCTGTGCGCGGTCACGTAGACCTTCTGGAAGCGGTACTTCTTCTGCAGCTGCTGCATGCAGCGCTGCAGGACCGTGGCGGACAGCTCGAGCCGCTGGCCCGACGGATAGACGAAGAACCAGGCTTGGTAGCGCGTGCGGTCGAGCGACTCGACGACGGTGCGCCATTCATAGGGGTTGCCGCCCGCGCCGCTGACGAACAGCACCGGGATCCGTTTCGGATCGTACGGCTCGATGAAGAACACGCCGATGCCGACCTGGGTCAGGAAGTCGAGCGCCGCCCACAACCCCATCTCGCCGCTCTCCTCGGAGAAGCGGTCGTCGTCGAGTGCGGCGACCTCGCCGACGGCGATCGGCAGCTCCTTGCGGTCGACCGTGAGTATGCCCTGCAGCGCCCCGGTCAACGACGCCGGGAAGGCGCTGCGTGCAAGCGTCAGATTGACGCGGGTCACGCCTTTCCATCCCTGCGCCACCGTGATCGGCTCCGGGGCGAGCGCCGTGGGCTCGCCGACGTCTGGGAGCAGGTCGCCGTTGCGGTCGGCGAAGGCGCCGATCAGGTAGCGCTTGCCGGCCTCCAACCGCAGCAGGAACTTCTGTTCAGTGGCGAGGCGCGCGAAGTTGTCTGCCACCCAACCGCCGCCCTCCTCGCGCAGGGCGAACACCACGATGCTGCTGGAGTCGCGCTCGCGGTGGGTCACCTGGCCGGCAACGCCGCCGACCGTCCGGCTCTCGTGCACGTTGCGGTTCAGCTCGATCAGCTTGCATGAGCCGAGCAGCAGCGCGGCGAGGACGAGGGCGAGCCCGCGCATGCTAGTCCTTGAAGCTGGCGCCGCGGATCACGCCCGCCGGCAGCTTCTTCGGCGCCGGGTACACCTGCACGTACTTGACGTTGTCGAACGGGATCACGATCAACGCCCCCTCGGCCTCGATCACCAGCTTGCCGGCGTCGAGCGCGTCCTTCAGCTTGGCGACGGCCGAGGCGTCGCCGTCCGCCACCTGCTGCGGGAACTCGAGCAGCTTCTTGGAGCCGTCCATGAAGTGGATCAGGATGCCGCGCTTCTCGTTCATCTCGCCTGCCTCCCCCGGTTACATCGGTTCGAATTCGCCCGAGCGCAGCGCGACGCGCTGGCCGACGTGGAAACGGTTGCCGTCGCGGCGCTGCACGGTGCGGCGCTCGCCGCCGTCCATCACCACTATGATCTCGTAATAGACCTCGCCCAGGCGCAGCTGCATCTCGGGCGTGCCGGCGGCGCCCAGGTGCCAGGTGCCGTCCGGACGGTCGCGGTCGAACTCGAAGCGCGCCACCGTGCCGACCACCGGCGGGGTGTCGAGCGCCGAGCCGGTGCCCGGCAGCTCGGGCCGCGCCGCCTGCGGCGGCGGCCGCGACGCGCTCACCTCGCGGATCGAGCGCACCTCCCCGCAGACGGTGCAGGTCTGCGCCCAGGCCGCCGGGCAGGCAAGCAGGGCGATCAGCAGGGCGCGCGGCATCGGCTATTCCGACAGCGACTGGATGAAGTACGTCGCCGACAGCAGCATGCTCGGCGGGCCGAGCGGCCCGAGCCAGCGCGCGTAGATCTTCTCGATCTCGCCGCTGCGGTAGACGCGCGCAAGGACGCGGTTCACCGCCAGCCGGTACTCGTGGTCCCCGCGCGGCAGCATCAGCGCGTACTGCTCGATGGAAAAGTCCTGGTCGAGCAGCTTGAAGTTGCCGCGCGCCCCGCCGCCCATCACCACCACGCCGATCAGGGCGGTGCGGTCGGAGGCGAGCGCCTCGACCTCGGTCTTGCCGAGCAGCGTGAGGCCCTCGTCGCGCGTCTTGATGCCCACCAGCTCGGCCTTCACCTTGCGGTGGGCGAGGGCGGCGCGCAGCGACTTCTCCGTCGTGGTGCCGGAGATCACCGCGATGCGCTTGCCGTCCAGGTCCTTCAGCTGGCCGACCTCGGATTGCGCGCCGACCAGCAGGCTGCCGCCGTCGACGAAGGTGATCAGGCTGAAATCCACCAGGCTCTGGCGCGACAGCGTCCAGGTGGTGGTGCTGCATTCGAGGTCGACCTGGCGCTTGCGCACCGCCTCGATGCGGTTCTGGATGGTCAGCTTGACCCAGCGCACCTTGAGCGCCTCGCGCTTGAGCTGCGCGGCGATGCCGTCGGCCACGGCGCGGCACAGCTCCACCGAATAGCCCTGCGGCTCGCCCTTGTCGTCGGCGTAGGAGAACGGCGCCGCTCCGTCGATGTAGCCGAGCGTGATCGCCCCCTGCTTGCGGATCTTGTCGAGCGTCTGCGCCGCGGCCGGCGCGCAGGCGAGCAGGGCGAGCAGGGGGAGGGCGAGGAGGGAAGCGCGTTTCATCGTCTGGCGTGGGCTCCGTGGCTGAGGGCGGCGGAAATGGCGTTGAGCAGCAGCCGCTCGTCGAGCGGCTTGCGCAGGTAGGCGGTGGCGCCGGCGGCGAGGCACTGCGCGCGCGTCTCCGGCTCGTCGTGCGCGGTGACCACCACGATCGGCGGCCGCTGCTGCATCGCCTGCAGGCGGCGCATCAGCTGCAGCCCGCTCATGCCCGGCATGTGCAGGTCGAGCACCACGCAGTCGGGCGCGCGCTCGGCGGCGGCGTCGAGGAGCTCCTGCCCGCCGGCGTAGCTCTCGGCCTGCAGGCCGGCGGCGCGCAGCAGCCGCCGCAGGGCCTTGCGGACCGGCTCCTCGTCGTCGACGATGGCAACATACGGCACGGTGTCCGCGATTGGAGCAGGTCGCGGCTCGCCGAGTAATTGGACCAAGGGCCTATAGGAAAGGGGCGCGCGGCGGGGGGGCTCAGGGTCCGATCAGCCACTCCATGGCCTCCTCGTACGAGGTGAAGGCCTGGATGTTGAAGCCGCGGTTCTCGGCGCACAGGGCGAAGAAGCGGCTGTGGTCGAACTTCTCGATCGGGCAGAGGATGGCGGTGCGCCGCGCGGCGCCCAGGCGAAAGCGCGCCAGCTTCTGCGCCAGGGTCCACAGGTCGGGCGCCGACAGGCTGCCGGTGACGCGGCGGGTGTCGACCAGGATCTCGAAGTCGGACAGGCCGGCGCTGGCGTCGGCGATCTCCTTGAGCAGCCGCTCGGCCTCCTCCAGGTGCGCGGGCCCTTCCGGCTGCGCGCGGATGAAGTCGCTGGCGTGGATTACCTTGATGTTGTTTGGCATGGCGTCAGGCGCCGGCGCGCGCCGGCAGGAAGATGTGGAAGGTGGCGCCGCGGCCGGGCGTGGCGCTGCCCCACACCCGCCCGCCGTGCGCGACCATGATCGAGCGCGAGATCGACAGGCCTAGGCCGAGGCCCTGCGCCTTGGTGGTGTAGAACGGCTCGAACAGCCTGGCGTACTGCTCGGCGGGGAAGCCGGGACCGCGGTCGATGAAGCTGACCTGCACGCCGCCGTCGACGGCGATCGAGCGCACCGTCAGGGCGCGCTTGCCGCCCTCGAGCCCGCTCATCGCCTCGCAGGCGTTGAAGATCAGGTTGAGCATCACCTGCTGCAGCTCGATGCGGTCTCCCTCGACCGCCGGCAGGCCGTCGCCGAGCTGCGCCTGGACCTCGACCGAGCGCGTCACCAGGTCGCCGTGCACGATGCTCAGCACCTCGCTCACCAGCTCGTTGGCGTCGAGGCGCTGGAACTGGGTCTCGCCGCGCTTGAACAGCGCGCGCAGGCGCCGGATCACCTCGCCGGCGCGCTGGTCGGCGGCGATGATGTCGCCCAGGATGTCGGCCAGCTCGGCCGGGTCGGCGTTGCCGTTGGCGAGGAAGCGCTGCGCCGCCTGGGCGTTGCTCAGGATGGCGGTGAGCGGCTGGTTCAGCTCGTGGGCGATGCCGCCGGACAGCTCGCCGAGCATCGCCACGCGCGACAGGTGGGTGAGCTGCAGGCGCTGCTCGCGCGCGTCGCGCTCGACGCGGCTGCCCTCCTCGAGCGCCACCGCGAGCAGCAGCATCGGCACCGCCACCGCGATGAGGAACAGCTGCATGTCGCGCGCCGTGTCCTGCGGCTCGCCGCCGGCGAAGGGCCCGAGCCCGTTGACCGCGCCCCAGATCGTCACCGTCACCAGCAGCGCGAGCGCGCTGGCGGTGCCGACGGCGCCGAGCCGCACCGCCGCCCACAGCAGGAACGGCAGCGGCGCGTAGAACAGCGCCGGCGCGGCGTTGGCGTCCACCAGCGGCAGGTCGAACGCGACCAGGCTGGCGGCGAGCAGCCCGGCGAACAGCAGCGCCGCCTCGACGTAGCGCTGCGGCGGCGCCTGGCGCAGGCGCGCCATGCCGAACGCCGCCCAGGTCAGCACCAGGGGTGCGACGGTGAGCTCGGCGAGCACGTTGGAGAACACCCGCATGCGCACCAGCTCCAGGTACTCGCCCTCGCCCCAGCCGACCAGCTTCACCAGCGCTGCGTCGAGGAACGACGAGGCGAGCGGCGCGACGAGCGCGCCGCACACGATGAACACGCCGGCGTTGCGGAACGAATTCAGGCGCAGCGGCCCGGGCACGAAGGCGCGCACCAGCGCCGCGCCGATCAGCGCCTCGCTGCAGTTGCTGGCGAACCAGGCCAGCACCATCGCGGTCGGTACGCCGCTTTGCAGCTCGACCAGCAGATGCGCCGGCAGCGCGGCGGCGAGCAGCCAGGCCCAGGCGCGCGCCGGCGCGAGCAGCAGCGCGGCGAGCAGCAGCGCGTTCGGCGGCCACAGCGTCGAGATCGGATGCGGCTGCAGCGTGAAGGCGAAGCCGACGCGCGCCGCGAGGTAGTAGCCGAGGGCGACGATCAGGGCCGGCACCACCCAGCCGGCCGGCAGGCCGAGGCGCGGC
>DASUZH010000108.1:0-2274 GCA_036376975.1 Burkholderiales bacterium
CAATAAAAGCGATAGCCAGCGCAGCGGGCGCGGAGAGTATCGATGCAATGAGCAGGTGCGCCACGGCATCCGGCACCACCGGCCTGAGAATGCTGCCGTAGAGGAACAAGACGGTGCCGGCGATCGACGCCATGCCGCCGGCCATGATCGCGAACAGCTCGCCGCGCGAGACGCGCGCGAGGTAAGGCCGCACGAAGAGCGGCGCCTCCACCATGCCGACGAACACGTTGGCGGCGGCGGAAAGCCCCACCACGCCCCCGACTCCCATCAGCTTCTCCAGCGCCCACGACAACGCGCGCACCACGGCCGGCAGCACGCGCCAGTAGAAGAGCAGCGAAGAAAGCGCGCTCATCACGAGGACGATCGGCAGCGCGCGGAACGCGAGCACGAAGCTCGACGCCGGATCCGACACTTCGAACGGCGGCTTGCCGCCGCCGAGGTAGCCGAACACCAGGCTGGTTCCCGCCTGCGTCGCCTGCTCCAGCACCAGCAGCAGATCGTTCAGCTTCAGGAACAAGCCCTTTATCCAGTCAAACTTCAGGAAGATGACCGCCAGAAGAACCTGTAAGACCACACCGATCACGACGGCACGCCAGGGTATCGCCCTGCGGGCCTCGCTCAGCGCGAATGCAAGACCAAGCAGTCCGGCAATACCGGCCAAGGCGTGGAGCGAATCGGCCATTTATGATGTCGAACGCAGATGAAACAGTTCCGCGTCGCCTGCCTGTGCGCCGAATGGTGCGATACCTGCAAGGCCTACCGGCCGGGCTTCGACGCGCTCGCGCGCGAGTTCCCGCAGGCCGAGTTCGTCTGGCTCGATACCGAGGACGACGCCGAGCAGGTCGGCGACCTCGAGGTCGAGAACTTCCCCACCATCGAAGTGAAGCGCGGCGAAGACGTCCTTTTCTACGGCGTCATGCTGCCCAAGCACGACCTGCTGCGCCGGCTGCTTAAGGAAAAGTTTTCGCAATCGTAGCCTGGATCGCCGCCGCCGCCGCGCGCGGGTCGGCGGCGTCGCGCACCGGGCGGCCCACCACGATGTAGTCGGCGCCGTTGGCGAAGGCCTGCGCCACGTCGACGGTGCGCTTCTGGTCGCCGGCGTCGGCGCCGACCGGGCGGATGCCCGGCGTCACCACCAGCAGCCGCTTGCCGAACTCGGCCTTCAGCTTCGCCGCCTCGAGGCCCGACGCGATGACGCCGTCGCAGCCGGTCTCCACCGCGCCCCTGGCGCGCGCGAGGACCAGCTGCTCGACGCTCTTGGTGGCGCCCATCTCCTCCAGGTCGCGCTGGTCGAAGCTGGTGAGCACCGTGACCGCCAGGATCTTCATGGCGCCTTTCTCCTTCGCCGCCGCCTCCATCACCGAGCGGTGACCGTGCACGGTAAGAAAGCTGGCGCCGCGGCTGCGCAGGTTGGCGACCGCGCGGCGAACCGTCTCGGGGATGTCGTACAGCTTCAGGTCGGCGAAGACCTTGTTGCCTCGCGCCGTGAGCCAGTCGATCAGCTCGAAGTAGCCCGCGCTGCTGGAAAGCTCGAGGCCGACCTTGTAGAAGCGCACCGCGTCGCCGAGCTTCTCGGCCAGCGCGCGCGCGCGCCGCGTCGGGTACGTCGAGCGCCACGATCAGGCGCTCGGCGCGGGGAATCTCGCTCATGCCTTTTTTGCCTCCGCGGAGAAGTCGCGCAGCGACAGCTCGAGGTCGGCGTCGGTGACGCCGCCGCTCTCCGCGTCGTAGACGAAGGCGCGATAGACGTCGTCGACCCTGATCGAGCCGGCGTCGCGCGACAGCAGCCAGTTGTCCTTCTCCGCCCTCGCCGCCCATCCGCTCGCGGCGGCGCGCTCGAGGACCATCTCCGCCCGGTAAGGCAGCATGCCGGTCTCCCGCGCGAGCTGCGCGGCCGAGACCACGCGGCCTTCGCTCTGCGCGCGCGCCAGCGCGCCGAGCACGTCGAGCGCCTCGGCCAGCTCGCGCCCCGGCGCCCGGTTCGCCTCGGCGGCGATGTTGCGCCAGCCCGGCAGCATCGCGGTCAGCGTCGCCCCGAGCAGCACCACCATCCAGGACACGTACAGCCAGACGAGGAAGATGAGAATGGTGGCGAAGGTGCCGTAGATGAATGCGTAGGTCGGGAAATGGCTGATGTAGAACGCGAAGCCGCGCTTCGCGGCCTCGAACGCCACGGCGGCGAACAGCGCGCCCACCAGGCCGTGCCGCCACTCGACGTGGCGGTGCGGCACGAAGATGTAGAGCAGCGCCAGCGCGACGCAGGTGAGGACGAAC
>DASUZH010000109.1:0-4005 GCA_036376975.1 Burkholderiales bacterium
CTGTGCGGCGAGAACGCGCACGCCGCGGTGCTGTGCCCCTCCTTCTACCGGGCGGAAGTCATCCAGAACCCCACCCTGTGGGACAGATTGGTCAGGAGATTCCTATGAGCCTCCCCGAGCGTCCGATCACCATCCTCATCGCCGCCCTCGGCGGCGAAGGCGGCGGCGTCATGGCCGACTGGCTGATGGAGGCGGCCACCGCCTCCGGCTATGCCGCGCAGGCGACGTCGATTCCCGGCGTCGCGCAGCGCACCGGTGCGACGACCTACTACCTCGAGATCTATCCGTTCGAGAAGTCCAGGCTGGACGGCCGCGAGCCGGTTCTCTCGCTGACGCCGAGCCCGGGCAACGTCGACGTGATGGTGGCCTCCGAGCTGGTCGAGGCCGGCCGCGCGATGCTGAACGGCTACGTCAGCCCCGAGCGCACCACGCTGATCGCTTCCACCCACCGCATCTACGCCACGGTGGAGAAGATGCAGATGGGCGACGGCCGCTTCGACAGCGACAAGGTCGTTGCCGCCGGCAAGCAGCTGGCGAAGACGGCGGTGCTGTTCGACATGCGCAAGCTGGCGCAGGAGAGCGGCACGGTGATCAACGCGGTGCTGTTCGGCGCCATGGCGGGCAGCGGCGTGCTGCCGCTGCGGCGCGAGGCCTGCGAGGCGGCGATCCGCGGCGGCGGCCGCGGCGCCGAGGCCAGCCTGCGCGGCTTCGCCGCCGGCTACGACATCGCCGGCGGCTCGCGCGAGGCGCCCAAGCCGCCCGCTCCGCCGCATCGCGCCAACGACCTGCACGAGGTGATGCGCCTCGGCGAAGAGCGCCTGAAGGACTACCAGGGCGAGCGCTACGCGGCGCTTTACAAGGAGCGCATGAAGCCTTTCCTCGCCGGCAACGCGAAGCTCGCCGCCGAGGTGGCGCGCCACCTCGCGCTGTGGATGGCGTACGAGGACATCATCCGCGTCGCCGACCTGAAGACGCGCGCCTCGCGCTTCGAGCGCGTCAGGAAGGAAGTCGGTGCGAAGCCCGGCGAGCCGGTGGTGGTAATCGATTTCCTGAAGCCAGGCGTTGAAGAGTTTGCTTCCCTGCTGCCCTCCGGTCTCGGCAGACGCGTTACCCAATGGGCAGAAAGGCATGGAAAGCTCGACGCTTACAACGTCGGCATGCACATCAAGACTTCCGGCGTGCTCGGCTACCTGCTGGTTCGCTCGCTGGCCTGGCTCAGGCCGTGGCGGCCGATGAGCTACCGCTACGGCGAGGAGCAGCGCCTGATCGAGCGCTGGCTCGGGCTGGTCGCGGAGGCGGCCGCGCGCGACGTCGGGCTGGCGATGCAGGTCGCCGAGTGCGCGCGCCTCATCAAGGGCTACGGCGAGACCCACCGCCGCGGCAAGGCCAACTTCCTCGCCATCGTCGACGCGCTGGTGGAGAACCCCGCGGCCAGCTCGCCGGCCGAGCAGGCCGCCGCGATCCGCAAGGCCCGCGAGGCCGCGCTCGCCGATCCCGAAGGCAAGGCGCTCGGCGCGAGCCTCGGCAAGCCCGTGGTGTGGCTCAAGCCCGTCGCCAGAACGTAGAATCGGAGGTACCTATGGCAAGCGTTCCGAAGCCCAACGTAGCGAGCGAGCGGCAAGACCTCTACCGCCGCATGGACAAGCACAACCTCGCGCCGCTCTGGGAGGTGCTGCACAACCTGATCCCGAACGAGCCGTCGACGCCGTGCAAGCCGGCGCTGTGGAAGTACCGCGACGCCCGCCCCTACCTGATGGAGGCCGGCAAGCTGATCACCGCCAAGGAGGCGATCCGGCGCGTGCTGATCCTGGAGAACCCGGGGCTGCGCGGCGAGTCGTGCATCACGCAGAGCCTGTACGCCGGCCTGCAGCTGATCCTGCCCGGCGAGATCGCCCCCAGCCACCGCCACTCGCAGTCGGCGCTTCGCTTCATCGTCGAGGGCAGCGGCGCGTACACCGCGGTCGACGGCGAGCGCACGGTCATGAAGCCGGGCGACTTCATCATCACGCCGTCCTGGACCTGGCACGACCACGGCCATCCCGGCGACGAGCCGGTGGTATGGATGGACGGCCTCGACATCCGCATCGTGCAGGCCTTCGCCGCGCAGTTCCACGAGGTGTTCCCGGAGGAAGTGCAGCCGGTGTCGCGCAGCGAAGGCGCCTCGGTGGCGCGCTACGGCTCGAACATGAAGCCGGTCGGGGCGAAGCCGCCGTTCGGCAAGACTTCGCCGATCTTCAACTATCCGTACGCGCCGAGCCGCGAGGCGCTCGCGGGCATGGCGAAGGACCAGGATCCCGACGCCTGCCTCGGCTGGAAGATGGAGTACACCAACCCGCTGACCGGCGGCCACGCCATGCCGACCATCGCCGCCTTCCTGCAGATGCTGCCGAAGGGCTTCAAGTCGAAGCCCTACCGCTGCACCGATGGAACCATCTACTCCGTCGTCGAGGGCAAGGGGAAGGCCCTTATCGGCAGTGAAGCATTCGAGTTCGAGCCGCGCGACACCTTCGTGGTGCCCTCCTGGACGCCGCTGCAGCTCGAAGCGAAGGACGAAGCGGTGCTGTTCTCCTTCTCGGACCGCCCCGGCCAGGAAGCGATGGGCCCGTGGCGCGAGAGACGGGGATGAACGCCCCGGACAAGGCCTTCTTCTCCCGGGAATACAACAACCGCGAGCTGGTTCCCGAGCACCCGCAGTTCTTCGCGCGCTGGCAGGAGGCTTCCGCCCGCGCGCGCGGCTCCCTCACCGCGCAGCTCGACCTGCGCTACGGCGACATGCCGGGAGAGACGATCGACCTCTTCCCGGCGCGCGGCGGCAGCGGCGCCTGCATGATGTTCATCCACGGCGGCTACTGGCGCTCGCTCGACAAGAAGGACTTCTCCTTCCTCGCGCCGGCCTGGGTCGACGCCGGCGTCACGCTGGCGGTGGTCAACTACGACCTCTGCCCGAAGGTGACGATGGAGGTGATCGTGCAGCAGATGCTGCGTGCGAGCCGCTGGCTGTGGCTGAACGGCGCGCAGCACGGCATCGACCGCGACCGCCTCTGCGTCTCGGGCCACTCGGCCGGCGGCCACCTCACCGCCATGCTGATGTGCGCGCAATGGCAGACCTTCGACCGGCGCCTGCCGAAGGACCTGTGGAAAGGCGGCCTGGCGATCAGCGGCCTGTACGACCTCTCGCCCCTGCCGCAGGTCGACTTCCTGCAGCCGGACCTGCGCCTCGACGCGGCGGCGGTGCGCAAGCTCTCGCCGGCGTTCATGCCGCCCGCGACGAAGGCCCCGGTGATGACCTGCGTCGGCGGTGACGAGTCGAGCGAGTTCCGGCGCCAGAACCGGCTGCTCGGCGAGCGCTGGAAGGGCGCCTTCGCCGGCGACGTGCCGATGCCGGGCAAGAACCATTTCTCGGTGTGCGACGGCCTCGCCGATCCCTCGAGCGCGCTGTTCCAGGCCGGCATGCGGCTGATGAAGAAATGAAGCAGTTCCTCGAGCCGGGGCGCTACGTCGACAGCGCGCACCCTGCGGTCGTCGAATTTTCCAGGAAGAAGGTTTCCGGAAATTCGGAGCGTGAACGCGCGGTCTCGCTCTACTACGCGGTGCGCGACGAGATCCGCTACAACCCGTTCCTCGATTTCTCGGATCGCGACGTGTTCAAGGCGTCCGCCGTGCTGGCGGCCGACCAGGGCTTCTGCGTCGGCAAGGCCTCGCTGCTCGCCGCCTGCGCCCGCGCGGCCGGCATCCCGGCGCGCGTCGGCTTCGCCGACGTGAAGAACCACCTCACCTCGCCGCGCCTTGCCGAGACCATGGGCAGCGACCTCTTCGTCTACCACGGCTACACCGACCTCTACCTGGACGGCAGGTGGGTGAAGGCGACGCCGGCCTTCAACCTCGAGCTGTGCACGCGCTTCCGCGTCAAGCCGCTCGAGTTCGACGGCCGCGAGGACTCGATCTTTCACCCGTTCGACGCCGACAACCGGCGCCACATGGAGTACCTGCGCGACCGCGGCACCT
>DASUZH010000110.1:0-5871 GCA_036376975.1 Burkholderiales bacterium
CGGTCGCCATCGGCGACGGCGCCAACGACCTGAAGATGATGGCCGAGGCCGGCTACTCGGTCGCCTTCCACGCCAAGCCGGTGGTAAGGGCGCAGGCCACCTGCGCCCTCACCTACTCCGGCCTCGACGGCATTCCAAACCTCTTCGAATAGAGAAAAATAGGGTCAGACCCTATTTCTGGAAATCGGTGCCTGACACCGATCTTATTTCGCCGCGATCACCATGATCTCGACCAGCGCCTTCGCGTCGGCCAGCTTGGCCTCGATGCAGGCGCGCGCGGGCATGTTCTTCGGGTCGACCCAGGCGGTCCACACCTCGTTCATCGGCGCGCGGTTGCGGATGTCGGTGACCCAGATGGTGGCGGACAGGATCTTCGACTTGTTCGAGCCGCACTTGGCGAGCAGGCGGTCGATGTCGGCGAGCACGTCCTTGGTCTGCCCCTTCACGTCCTGGTCGATGTTCTTCGCCACCACGCCGGCGAGGTAGACGGTGTCGCCGTACTCGACGGCCTGCGAAAGGATTGCGCTCTGCTCGTGGCGGGTGATGGCCATGCTTCCTCCGGGTGATGGTTACTTGGAATTGGGTTTCTCGACCTTGCGGTCCTCGCGCTTCGCCTGCGCCATCGCCTCGGGCTCCAGCTCCTCGGCGGCGCGGTTGAGGCGGATGAACAGGCCCCACGCGGCGAGCAGCAGCGCGGCGGTGACGCCGATGCAGGCGACGTAAGGCAGGTACTCGGGGTGGTCCTGGCTGAAGCGGAACACCAGCACCACGGTCTCGATCGACAGCGACACCACCAGCACCACCATGAAGCGCGACAGGAAGCGCCGCACGCGGGTCGGCGCGCTCATGTGCGACTCGCGCAGCACCTCTTCCTCGAGGATGGTCTGCGCCAGCTCGAGCGCCGCCACCGCCACGGTGAGCAGCGCGATGGCCTCCAGCACCGAGTTCAGCCGGGCCGGCAGCGCCGACTCGGCGAACAGGTGGACGCCGCTCCACAGCTGGATCCCGGCGAGCACGATCAGCGCCGCCGCGCTCAGCACGAACCCGGCGCAGATCAGGAAGTGCCCGGCGGGGAAGATCTTGCGCAGCCAGCTCATGCGCGCCCCAGCGCGGTCTTGTCGTAGCCGGCGACCTTCTTGTAGCGGTCGGACAGCGCTTTCAGCTCTTCGGCGCTGATCACCGAGTCGATGCGGTCGAACGGCCGGTCGCCGGTGCGCTCGTAGATCTCGCGCAGGATGGCGTCGGGCGGGTTGCGGCGGTTCTCCAGCACCACGTTGGAGGTCGGGCCGAGGCGCTGCGCCTCGTACGCCTGCAGCGCCTTCGGGACGTCCGCCTCCTTCGACAGGCATTCCGCCAGCACGCGCGCGTCGACGATCGCCTGGCCGGCGCCGTTCGAGCCGCGCGGGTACATCGGGTGCGCGGCGTCGCCGAGCAGCGTGACGCGGCCGAAGGTCCACGCCGGCAGCGGGTCCTTGTCGACCATCGGGTATTCGAGCACCACCTCCGCGGCGCGGAAGAACGCCGGCACGTCCAGCCAGTCGAAGCGCCAGCTCTCCACCCCGGAGATGAAGTCCTCCACCTTGGCAGAGCGGTTCCAGTCCCAGCGCTTGTAGGCGGGGGTTTCGATCTCCCACAGCCAGTTCACCAGCTGCCGGCCCTGCGCGTCGACCTTGTTCCGGATCGGGTAGTGCACCAGCTTGCCGGTCTTCAGCCAGCCGGCGCGCACCATGGTGGCGCCCGACAGCACCGGCTTCCAGCGCGTCACGCCGCGCCACATGTTGACGCCCGAGTAGCGCGGCTCGCCCTCGCCCGGGTAGAACTGCTTGCGGAGCACCGAATGGATGCCGTCGCAGCCGATCGCGGCCGCGCCGGTTGCAGTGTGGCCGTCCTTGAAGAGGAGCTTTACTTTCTCGGCATCCTGTTCAACCCCCACGCAATGCGCGCCGAGGTGCAGGCGCTCCGGGCCCAGGCGCTGGCGGAAGGCGTCGAGCAGGATCATGTGCAGGTCGCCGCGGTGGATCGACAGCTGCGGCCACTCGTAGCCTGCGCGCCGGCCGAGCGGCTCGTGGTAGATCAGCTGGCCGAAGCGGTTGAAGAACGCCGCCTCCTTGGTCTCGACCGCGACGCGCTCGAGCGCGGGCTGCAGGCCGAGCTCGGAAAACGCGCGCATCGCGTGCGGCAGCAGGTTGACGCCGACGCCGACCGCGGTCAGCTCGGGCGCGCTCTCGACCACGCGGCAGCCGATGCCGCGCCGCGACAGCTCGAGCGCCAGCGTCAGCCCGCCGATCCCGCCGCCGACGATGAGGACGTCCTTCATCCTCACAAGTCTACTGCGAGGTATGCCTTTTCCAGTGCGCCGTCGCGCGCGATTTCGCTCGTCGTTCCCGAAGTTACAATCCGCCCGCCCTCGAGCACGTAGGCGCGGTCGGCCAGCGCGAGCGCGAGGCCGGCCATCTGGTCGACCAGCAGGATGGTGGCGGCTTCGGCGCGCAGCCGGTCGAGCGCCGCGAACAGGTCGTCGATCACCGCCGGCGCCAGGCCGAGCGAGGGCTCGTCGAGCAGCAGCAGCCGCGGCCGCGCCATCAGGCCGCGCGCGATGGCGAGCATCTGCTGCTCGCCTCCCGAGAGCAGGCCGGCGCGCTGGTGCTGACGCTCGCGCAGGCGCGGAAAGCGGTCGAACATGTCGTCGATCTCGCTCTTGAGTATTTCTTTTCTCAGAAAAGCACCAAGGCGCAGGTTGTCGAGCACCGACAGCTCGGGAAACACCTGGCGGCCTTCCGGCACCAGCGCAACGCCGCGCGCCACCACCTTGTGCGCGGGCAGGTGCGCGATGTCCTCGCCCGCAAGCGCGATGCCGCCGGACACCGGCCGGTGCAGGCCGGAGACCGCGCGCATCAGCGTCGACTTGCCGGCGCCGTTCGCGCCGAGCACGGCGATCATCTCGCGGCTGCGCAGGTTGAGGTCGATGCCCTTCAGCACCGGCTCGGCGCCGTAGCCGGCGGCGAGCTTGCCGACCTCGAGCAGCACCTCGCCCGCCTCCCCTTCGCGCTTTGCGGCGTGCCGCACGCGCTCATCGCCAAGGTAAGCCTTCTTCACCGCCGGGTCGCGCTGCACCTCGGCCGGCGTGCCGTCGGCGATCTTCATGCCGGCGTCGAGCACCACGATGCGGTCGGAGATTCCCATCACCACCGCCATGTCGTGCTCGACCAGCACTACTGCTACGCCGCTGTCCGCGATGCGACGCAGCAGTTGCGCGAGGCGCGCCTTGTCCTCGCGCGAGAGGCCGGCCGCCGGCTCGTCCAGCAGCAGGACCGCAGGCCGCGTCGCCAGCGCGCGTGCGATTTCCACCAGCCGCTTGTCGACGTGCGGCAGCGCCGCGGCGCGCGTATCGAGGTCGCCGGCATAGCCGACAAATGCCGCCAATGCTTCCCCGCCGCCTGTGCTGGCGGCAATGGCGAGGTTCTCCGCCACCGTCATCGAGGAGAAGAGCTGCGTCGTCTGGTAGGTGCGCGCGAGCCCGGCGCGCGCGATGCGCCATGCCGCCCGGCCCTGGATCTCGGCGCCGCCGAGGCGGATGGCGCCGCTCTGCGGGCGATAGAAGCCGCCCAGCATGTTGAGCACGGTGGTCTTGCCCGCGCCGTTCGGTCCGATCAGGCTGGTGACCTGGCCAGGCGCGGCCTCGAACGAAACGTCCTGCGCCGCCTTGACCCCGCCGAAGGTGATGCCCAGCCCCCTGACCTCGAGGCCCGCCTGCACGGGCGGCGGCAGCAGCGTTCCCTCGCCGACGGTGCGTGCCGGACGCTGGCGCGAGAAAAGGCGCGTCAACGCGCCGACCACGCCGTCGGGGGCCACCACCAGCACGACGAGGAGCAAGGCGCCGAAGATGAGCAGGCGGTACTCCGCCAACCCCGCCAGAACCTCGGGTAGCAGCACCACGATGGCGGCGCCGACCAGCGGCCCGGACACCGTCCCCGCGCCGCCGATGATCACCACCAGCACGAACAGGATCGACTGCGAGAAGGCGAAGGTCGAAGGGGTGACGAAGCCGGAGAGCGAGGCGAAGAACGCCCCCGCGACGCCGGCCCACACGGCCGAGATGACGAATGCAGCGGTCTTGATGCCGACCGGATTCAGCCCGATCGACTCGGCGGCGGTTTCGGCGTCGCGCACTGCGCGCATCGCTTCGCCCCACCGGCTGCGCGCCAGGCGCCAGAAGAAGAAGGTGGCGAGCGCGGCGACCAGCAGGCTGGCGATCGCTACGCCTCTTTCCCCCATCCCGCCCGGCTGCATCGATCCCATCAGGCCGTTCTGCCCGCCGGTCACCGCGCGCCACTCGACCGCCAGGTTCTCGACGATGAAGCCGAAGGCGATCGTGACCATGGCGAGATAAGGCCCCTTCACCCTCAGCGCCGGCAGCGCGAGCAGCGCGCCGACCAGGCCGCTGAGCAACGCCGCCACCGGCAGCGCAAGCCAGAAGCTCCACTTGGCCGAGATCATCAGCACCGCGACCGTGTAGGCTCCGATGGCGTAGAAGCCGACGTGGCCGAAGGACACCTGCCCGGTCAGGCCGAGCAGCACATTGAGGCCGATGCCGACGATCGCGGTCAGCGCGAGCGTCGCCATGATGAAGACGTAGTAGCTGTTCGCGGTTGCCGTAAAAGATATTGCTATCAGAAAAACAACAACAAAAGCAGCGAGCCTCATACCTTCTTCACCTCGGCGCGGCCGAAGATGCCGTTCGGCATCAGCGCCAGCGCGACGATGACCAGCGTGAAGCTGAGGATCTGCGTGTAGGCCGAGCCGAGGAACGCGGTGATCAGCGCTTCCGCGATGCCGAACAGCAGGCCGGCGAGCATCACGCCCCAGGCGCTGGTGATGCCGCCGAGGATCGCCACCGCGAACGCCTTCAGCCCGAACAGCGTCCCCATGTCGGAGTGCACGTTGGCGAGCGGCGCGATCATGATCCCGGCCACGCCGGCGAGCAGCGTCGAGGCCGCGTACGCGGCGCAGATCACGAACGGCACGTTGATCCCCATCAGCCGCGCCGCATCCGGGTTCTGCACCACCGCCAGCATCGCCTTGCCGTACCTGGTTCTTCGTGCGAAGGCGCTGAGCGCCGCCGCGAGCGAAAGGCCGACGGCCGGTATCGCGAGCTGCAGATAGGAAACATTGACTCCGGCGAGCTGCAGCGAGCCGTGGAACGGCATGGGAAACCCGCGCGGCTCCTTGCCGAAAGTGAACAGCACCGTGTTGTCGGCCACGATGCCGAGCGCCACCGTCGCCATCAGCCAGGCATTCGAGCCGCGGCGCGCGAACGGCCGCACCGCGACCAGCTCGACGATCACGCCGTAGAGCGCGCACAGCGCGAGGGCCAGGGCGGCCGCCGGCAGCAGCGGCCAGCCGAGGTTGACCGCGAAGGTGTAGGCGAACACCGCGCCGAGCATCATCGAGCTGCCCTGCGCGAAGTTGACCGTGCTCGACACGGCGTAGGTGATGTAGAAGCCGAGCGCGAGCAGCCCGTACATGCTGCCCAGGCCGAGGCCGGTGAGGATGGCGGATGCGAGCATCTTTTATTATCGAATCAAAACAAAAAGGCCGCTCGCGCGGCCTTTGAGTTGCGGGCGAAAGGCGCTACTTCTTCATTCCCACCGGCAGGATCTGGTTATCGATGAACTGCGTCCAGACGTAGTCGTTCTCGGTGACCGCGTCGTGCACCTCGCGCGTGAACGGCTTGTTGTAGGTCTTGATCAGGCCGTCGTACTTGCCGATCTTGTAGTAGCCGTCGCGGATCGCGCGGCCGTCGAGCTTGCCGGCGGCCTGGATGGCGAGCGCGGTGAGCATCATCGCGTCGTAGGCGTTGGCCACGCCGAC
>DASUZH010000111.1:0-2910 GCA_036376975.1 Burkholderiales bacterium
GTCCACCAGCTTCGCGCTTTCGATCGCGGCGCTCGCGATCATGGGCGCGGCGGACATGATCAGCGTCTGGGTGCGCTCCACCATCGTCCAGCTGGGCACGCCCGACGACATGCGCGGGCGGGTGAGCGCGGTGCACATGCTTTTTGTCGGCACATCCAACGAGTTCGGCGACTTCCGCGCCGGCGTGGTGGCGGCCTGGCTGGGGGCGCTGCCGGCGGTGATGGCGGGGGGCCTCTGCACCCTGGCGGTAACCGCGTTGTGGGCGCGGTTTTTCCCCGAGCTGAGGCGCATCGACCGCATGGCGGAGGTGGTCGCGAAGCGGGAATAAGTCGCGCATTCCCTCGGTCCAGCGAAACAGTGGTAGCGCCGAAGCAACACCTGTCACCCCTGAAAGGCGCCGTTCCGCAGCCATTTGTTGCGGCTGCGCGACAGCCTTTCTACAGTCATAAACGCGAAGCGAACTGGTCGCCTCGCCGCAATCGGTTACCTCCTCCAAAGAATCCGAAAGCGAAACTCCTCCAGGAAAGGGACAGCAACAATGAAGCGAAAACTACTTGCCTTGGCGGTCGCCTCGGTCGGCGCCGCTCCGGCGTTCGCCCAGGTGCCAGCCGAGATCCAGGTCTACGGCCGGGTCAACGTCTCGGTCGAGCACATCACGATCAAGAACAGCAGCAACGAGGCGATCCTGCCGAACGACTCCACCAACGAAGTGGTCGACAACTCGTCGCGCATCGGCTTCCGCGGCAACAAGGACCTTGGCGGCGGCCTGAAGGCGATCTGGCAGGTCGAGAGCCGCGTCAAGCTCGACGACGGCACCGGCAGCACGTTCTCCAGCCGCGACAGCTACGCCGGCCTGCAGGGCGGCTTCGGCACGATCCGCGCCGGCCGCAGCATCGGCCCGGTGTACTACGCGACGTACGACTGGATCAGCATGCACAACCACGACACCGGTACGTCGTCGGACGCGTTGCTGAACCCGACCATCTTCGGCCAGAACGGCTTCATGAACAACCTGCTCTGGTACACCAGCCCGAAGCTCGGCAACTTCACCATCGACGCCGCCTACTCCTTCGGACCCACCGGCAGCGAGCAGCGCACGGCCGGCCTCAACGACCAGCCGTCGTACCTCGGCCTGGTCGGCTCGTATGACGCCGGCGGCCTGCACCTCGCCGCTTCGTACGCCAACACCAAGAACACCTCGGCCCTCACGCCGGGCACCGGCAACAACGACACCGCCTACACCTTCGGCGGCTCGTACGACTTCAAGTCGTTCGTGCTCGGCGCGTTGATCGAGAAGTCGGAGAGCGACCTGGCTGGCGGCGGCGACGGCGACCGCACCTACTGGCGCGTGTCGGGCATGCTGCCCGTCGGCAAGAACGAGTTCCACCTGAACTACGGTCTGGCCGGCGACACCGACCCCGGCAACGACAACGGCGCCGCGCAGTACACCATCGCGTGGAACTACAACATCACGAAGGAAACCAAGGTGTACGTGTTCTACACCGTGGTCGACAACGACACCAACGGCGTCTACGGCTTCCGCCAGGCCGCCACGGCTGTCGGCGGCCCGGTTGCCGGCGCCGACCAGAGCTCGATCGCGGTCGGCTTCCGCCACAACTTCTAAGCCGCACCTGTGCAGCAAACGAACCGCCCGGCTCGCGTCGGGCGGTTTTTTTTTGAAAGGGACAAGCCATGAAGAGAGAGTTCCTTGCCGCAACCGTCGCCGCGGCGTGCGCCGCCCCGGCGCTCGCCCAGGTGCCGGCCGAGATCCAGATCTACGGACGGGTGAACGTCAGCGTCGAGCACATCAGCGTGAAGAACAGCAGCGACACGACCGCGCTGCCGAACCAGTCGCACAACGAGCTGGTCGACAACGCCTCGCGCATCGGCTTCCGCGGCAACAAGGACCTGGGCGGCGGGCTGAAGGCGATCTGGCAGGTGGAAAGCCTGGTCAAGCTGGATGACAGCGCGGGCAGCACGTTCGCCAGCCGCGACTCCTGGGCCGGCCTGGCGGGCGACGTCGGCACCCTGCGGCTGGGACGCACCAACGGTCCGGTGTACTACGCGACGTACGACTGGATCAGCATGCACAACCACGACAGCGGCACGTCGTCCGACAACCTGCTCGCCCCGGTGGTGAAGGGCTCCGGCGCGCAGGGCCGCCAGGACAACTCGATCTGGTATACCAGCCCGAAGCTCGGCGGCGCGTTCACCGTCGACCTGATCTACTCGATGGTCGGCGAGCAGCGCGTCGCCGCGGGCATGAACGAGCCGCAGCAGGTCGGCGCGGTCGGCGCCTATGACTCGGGCCCGATCCACCTCGCCGTCTCGTATACGGCCAGGAAGAACACCAGCGATCTCGATCCGGGCGCGGGCATCCAGGCCAACAAGGACGACGCGATCACCGTCGGCGGCTCCTACGACTTCCGCTTCATGGTGCTCGGCGCGCTGTACGAGAAGGCCGAAAGCGACGTGTTCGGCGGCACCGCCAAGCGCGACTATTTCCGCGTCGCGGTGAAGGTCCCGGTCGAGAAGCACGAGTTCCACTTCAACTACGGCTGGGTCGACCATCGCCTCGACGTGCAGGCGGAGGACGACGGCGCCAAGCAGTGGACGCTGTTCTACAACTACAACCTCACCAAGGAGACCAAGGTGTACGCGTTCTACACCGCGGTCGACAACGACACCAACGGCGCCTACGGTTTCCGCCAGGTTTCGCCGGCGGTGGCGGGCGCGGACTTCTCGTCGATCGGCCTCGGCTTCCGGCACAACTTCTAGGCCGGGAACGGCGCGGTTCCCGCCGCTAGCGGTAGAAGATGTGGTTGCCGATGCGCGCGATGCGCCGCCGCTCGGCGGCCCAGTCGGGCTTGACGTAGGTGGCGTGGAAGTAGAGCGCGCCGTTCAGCACCG
>DASUZH010000112.1:0-2745 GCA_036376975.1 Burkholderiales bacterium
CGAGCTCGCGCCGGAGGCGCGCAACGTGCTGATCGGCACGGCTCTCGTGCTGTTCGTCTACCGCGCCATGCCCTCGACCGGCGCCGGCTCGAGCTGGTGGATGATCGACGTGCTCAAGTTCGACGAGTCGTTCCTCGCCCGGCTGTCGCTGGTGGCCTACGCACTCACGCTGGTGGGCATGTTCGCCTTCCGCCGCTTCATGGCCGAGCGCTCGATCAGCTACATCATCGTGTTCCTCACCGTGGTCGGCGCGATGCTTGCCTTGCCCACCATCGGCATGTACTACGGCCTGCACGAATGGACCGCGCGCCATACCGGCGGCTTCGTCGACGCGCGGGTGATCGCGCTGATCGACACCGCGCTCGAGTCGCCGCTCGGCCAGATCGCGATGATCCCTATGCTGGCGTGGATCGCGAACTCCGCGCCGGCCAACCTGAAGGCGACCTATTTCGCCGTGATGGCGTCGTTCTCCAACCTGGCGCTGTCCGCCGCGCAGCTCGGCACCAAATACCTGAACCAGGTCTACGTGGTAAAGCGCGAGGTGGTCGACCGTGCCACCGGCGCGGTCAAGGTGCAGCAGGACTACTCCGAGCTCGGCTGGCTGATGATCGCCGTCCTGCTGATCAGCCTGCTGGTGCCACTCGCCGCGGTGGCAGGAGTGCGCCTCCTCAAGCTCAGGACGGCGTAAGCGGCTCTTCGTCCATCAGCGCGATCTGCTCGCGCAGCTCGAGGATGCGGTCCTGCCAGTAGCGCGTGGTGTTGAACCACGGGAACGCAGCGGGGAAGGCGGGGTCGTCCCAGCGCCGCGCGATCCATGCCGAGTAATTGATCAGGCGCAGCGTACGCAGCGCCTCGATGAGGTTCAGCTCGCGCCGGTCGAACTCCATGAACTGCTCGTAGCCGGAAAGCACGTCCTTCAGCGCCTTGCTCATCGCGGCGCGGTCGCCGGAGAGCAGCATCCACAGGTCCTGCGCTGCCGGGCCCATGCGCGAGTCGTCGAGGTCGACGAAATGCGGGCCGTCGGGGGTCCAGAGGATGTTGCCGACGTGGCAGTCGCCGTGCAGGCGAATCGCCTTTACGTCGCCGGCGCGTTCATAGCACGCAGTTACCTGCTGTAGCGCTTGCTCGGTGACCGCCTTCCAGGCGTCGAGCAGCTCCGCGGGAACGAAGTTGTTGTCGAGGAGAAAGGCGCGCTGATCGGTACCGAAGCTCTTCGGTGTCAGCGATTCGCGTTCCTTGAATGGCTTGGAGGCGCCGACGGCGTGGATGCGGCCGAGGAAGCGGCCGATCCATTCCAGCACCTTCGGATCGCCGAGCTCCGGGGTGCGGCCGCCGCGGCGCGGGTAGACGGCGAAGATGAAGTCCTGGAACTTGCTGCACAGCAGGGGGGCGACCATCGGGATCTCGCGCTCGGCGAGCTCCTTCGCGAACGCGTGCTCCTCGGCGATCTGCGCCGCGCTCCAGCGCCCGGGGCGGTAGAACTTGGCGACCACGGCGGAGTTGTCCTCCAGGTACACCTGGTAGACGCGGTTCTCGTAGCTGTTGAGCGGCAGCAGGCGGCCGTCGCCGCGGAAGCCGGCGCCCTCCAGCGCGTCGAGCACCGCGGACGGATCGAGCGCCGCGTAGGGGTGGGACATCGGCCCTACTGGAGCTTGATGCCGGCCTCGCGGATGATCCGGCCCCACTTTTCCTGCTCGACCCGGATGAAGGCGCCGGCGCCGGCGGGGGTTCCGCCGAGCGGCTCGGCGCCGAGCTCCGCGAATCTCGCCACCACCGCCGGCTTGGCGATCATGCGGTTCACCTCGGCGTTGAGGGCGCGTACGACTTCCGGCGGGGTGCGCGCGGGCGCGAGCACGGCGAACCAGCCGACCACCTCGAATCCCTCCAGGCCGCGGCCGGTTTCGGCGACGGTCGGCACCTCGGGCATCAGGGAAGTCCGCTTCGGCGACGAGACCGCCAGCGCGCGCAGCGAGCCTTTGCGCACATGCGGCGTCATCACCGCCAGGTTCTCGAACATCATCGGCACGCGCCCGGCCAGCAGGTCGGGCATCACCGCGCCGGTTCCCTTGTAGGCGACGTGCACCATGTCGACGCCGGCCATGCGCTTCACCAGCTCGCCGCCGAGGTGCTGCGCGGTGCCCGGGCTGGTGGAGGCGTAGTTGTACTTGCCCGGGTTGGCCTTCAGCAGCGTGATCAGCTCGCCGAAGCTCTTCACCGGCATCTCGGGATGGATCACGAACACGTACGGCGTGCTGGCGACCAGGCCGATGGGCGCGAAGTCCGCCTCCTCATAGGGAAGCGAGGCGTAGAGCGCGCGGGCGGTGCCGTGCGTGCTCGGCACGACGATCAGCGTGTGGCCGTCGGGCGCGGCCTTCGCCACGCCGCCGGCGCCGATCGTGCCGCTCGCGCCGGCCCGGTTCTCCACCACGAACGGCTTGCCGAGCTGCTCGCCGAGCTCGTGCGCGACCAGGCGGCCGATGACGTCCGTGGTGCCGCCGGGCGGGAAGCCGACGACGACTTTCACCGGCTGGGACGGATAGGTCTGCGCGGCCGCGGCGAGCGGGAAGAGGAGAGCGATCAGTATTCGCATGCGGGGTATAGTACCCGCATGTCAGACCACGTCGTCGAAGTCCGCGACCTGCATTTTTCCTACGGCGACCTGCAGGTGTTCCGCGGCCTCTCGCTCGACATCCCCCGCGGCAAGGTGGTGGCGATCCTCGGCTCGAGCGGCAGCGGCAAGTCGAC
>DASUZH010000113.1:0-2669 GCA_036376975.1 Burkholderiales bacterium
GCGTCGGGCTTCAGCACCGCGCGGCCCTCGACGCTGCCGCCCTCCTTGGTGGTGAAGCGATAGGTGACCGTGTACGCGGTGCTGCGGCGCTCGCCGCGCTCCGCCTGCTGGATGCCCTTGTCCACGATGCGCGCCTCGACCAGCTGCCCGTCGGCCTCGAAGCGCCGCTCCTCGAGGAGGTCGAGCAGGCCGGAAACGGCGAGCGAGCTGCCGGCGGCGAAGAACACCGCGCCGACCAGCCAGACGATCCAGTTGCCGCCGGCGGGTTTTGCAGGCGAAGCGGGCGGCGCGTCCACCGCGGGCGCCGGCTGCGGCGGCCTGGCCTTGGGCTGGCGCGGCGGCGCAACGTCGCGCCTGAGCCAGCCGCGCCGCAACGCGTAGCCGCTGCCCAGCATGCCGAGCCCGCCGATGCCGAGGAAGATGGCGGGCCCGATCCACAGCCAGACGCCGCTCTCGTCGCCGACCCGATGCTTCCACGGCGCGCCGCCGACGTAGGTGATGGCGATCGGTCCGCGCTCCTTGAGGCGCTCCCAATCGTCGCTGTCGAGCGCGCTGATGCCGAGGACTTCCACGCCGTCGGCGACGTAGCGGTAGGCGGCGTGATAGTGCGTCGATTGGCTGCTGCTGCGCGCGCCGCCGCTGGAGGACGTGCTGCTCGACTTCCGCACGATCGTCTTCTCGATCACCATGCCTTCGACCGCCTGGGCGCGGCGGGCGAACTCGCCCGCCTCGTCGCTGGCGAGCGAGGCCCATCCCACGCCGGCCACGGCGAAGATCAGGAAGAACACCACGCCGATCGAGCCGAGCGCGAACGGCGGGTTGTCGTTGATCCAGCGCACCGTCCGCGCCGGCTGGTCCGGCTCCTTGCCGCGCAGGCCGTTGCGCGCCACCCAGAAGCCGACCGGGGCGAAGAAGCCGCCGACCAGCCCGAAGATCAGCGCCACGGCCCAGTCGGTCGTCCTGCCTTCTATCCGATGGTCGGACGGATCTGCGGGTAGGTAGGCGACTTCGATCGCGTCGCCCTTCCCCAGCCGCTGCCACAGCGCAGGGTCGATGTCCTCTTGGGCGGTGACCGGCTCGCCGCGCGTCGGGACGAAGCGGTATTCGATGCGGTGCTTCGGCTTCACGAAGCTTCCGGTCGTGCGGTTGGCGACGATCAGCTTGCGCAGCACCTCCGCGCGCGCCTTGGCGCCGCCGGCCTCGAGGCGGGCCGCCTCCAGCCGGTCGCCGAACACGATCCAGGCGGCGACGCAGCAGAAGATCGCGCCGAGCAGGAAAAACAGGCCGCCCACGATCAGGGTCGGCCAGTCCTTCTCCACGCTAGATGTTGAGCGCCCGCTTGTCGACCGCGAGCGCCGCGTCCTTCATGGCCTCGGAGAGCGACGGGTGCGCGTGGCAGATCATGCCGATGTCCTCGGCCGAGCCGCGGAACTGCATCGCCACCACCGCCTCGGCGATCAGCTCGCCGGCGAACGGGCCGATGATGTGCACGCCGAGGATTTCATCTGTTTCTTTCTTGGAAATCATTTTTACTAAACCACTCGTGTCGCCCAACGCCCTCGCCCGCGCGTTGGCGGCGAACGGGAAGCTGCCGGTGCGGTACTCGACGCCGGCGGCCTTCAGCTGCTGCTCGGTCTGGCCGACCCAGGCGATCTCGGGCGTGGTGTAGATCACCGAGGGCACCAGGTTGAAGTCGACGTGCGGCTTCTGGCCGACGATGCGCTCGGCAACCGCGACCCCTTCCTCCTCGGCCTTGTGCGCCAGCATCGGCCCGCGCACCACGTCGCCGATCGCCCAGACTCCGGGCAGGTTGGTGCGGCAGTCCTCGTCGACCTCGACGAATCCCCGGGAGTCGAGCTTCAGACCAACGCCTTCGGCGTTGAGCCCCACTACGTTCGGTACCCTCCCAATGGACACGATCAGCCGATCGACTTCCAAGGTTTTGCTTGAATTGTCAATTGCAGTATACTGAATCCTAACGGATTTCTTCTTCTCGATCGCCCCCACCTTGACCCCCAGCTCGATCTTCAGTCCCTGCTTGGCGAAGATCTTGGCCGCCTCCTTCGCGACGGCCTCGTCCGCCATCCCCAGGAAGGAAGGGAGAGCTTCGAGGATCGTTACTTCGGACCCCAGGCGGCGCCAGACGGAGCCCATCTCCAGCCCGATGATCCCGGCCCCGATCACCCCCAGCCGCTTGGGGACGTCCGGGATGGCGAGCGCGCCGGTATTGCTGAGGACCAGCTTCTCGTCGAAGTCGGCCCCGGGCAGCGCGCGCGGGCTGGAGCCGGTGGCCACGATCACGTTCTTCGCCTGCAGCGTTTCCCCGTTCACCACGACTTCGTTCGGCGACTTGCCGAAGCTGCCGCGGCCATGGAAGAACTCGATCTTGTTCTTCTTGAACAGGTAGAGCACGCCGTCGTTGCTCGACTTCACGGTCTTGTCCTTGCGCTTGAGCATCTGCGCCAGGTCGAGCTCCAGGCCTTTTACCTTCACCCCGTGGTCGGCGAAGTGGTGCCCCGCCGCCTCGTAGTTCTCCGAGGACTGCAGCAGGGCCTTCGAGGGGATGCAGCCGACGTTGGTGCAGGTGCCGCCGAGCGCCGGCTTGCCGTCGGCGCCCTTCCACTCGTCGATGCAGGCCGTGGCGAGGCCGAGCTGCGCGGCGCGGATCG
>DASUZH010000114.1:0-2737 GCA_036376975.1 Burkholderiales bacterium
TCGCCGTGGCGCTGGCCCGAGCTTTGGGGCCTGAACAAGGAACAGATCCAGAACCCACACCTGATCTACCCCGGCTATGTGATCTTGCTCGACCGCGCTCGCGGCCGCCTCACCATTGGCGCTCCGGGAACCCCCGGCACCGGCCCGGACGCGACCCCCGGCACCCCTGGCACCGCGCCAGGCACCGAACCGGCCACCGGGCCGGCTACAGGGCCTGGGCCGGTCACGACTGCGCCCAGGACGCCCGGCGCCGTCAGGATCGGCCCGCGAGTGCGCGCCGAAGGGCTCGCCAAAGAAGTGATTCCCAGCATTCCGGCCGCGGCGATCGAGCCTTTCCTGACCAGACCCCTGATCGTCGAGCCGGATGGCCTGGACAAGGCACCGACCATCGTCGGCACGCAGTCCGATCGCGTCATGGTCGCCGCGGGGGGTAGCGCATACGTGCGCGGCATCGGCAACACGAAGGATGGCACCTGGTACGTCTACCGGCGCGGCGATCCGTTGGTCGACCCCGATACCAATCAAACGCTCGCGTATGAGGCGGTCTACCTCGGCACGGCGCAACTCAAGCGCCCAGGCGAGCCCGCGACCGTGGTGCTGACGAGCGCAGTGCAGGAAGTCCTCACCGGTGACAAGCTCGTCGCCGCCGCCGCCGTGCAGCCACTGAACTACGCTCCGCACGCGCCCAGCGTATTCCTGAAGGGGCGCGTGATGACGATCCACGGCAGTCCAGGCAAGGTGGGCGAGGCCGGACCGCAATCGATCATCACGATCAACCGCGGACGCGCCGACGGTCTCGAGATGGGCCACGTGCTCGCCGTGTACAACCTGGGCGGAACCGCGCGCGACGTTACGAAAGCGGACGAGAGGATCCAGTTGCCCGACGAGCGCGCCGGCCTGGTGTTTGTGTTCCGCGTCTTCGAGCGCGTATCCTACGCGCTGGTCATGAACATCACGAGGCCGATCAGCCCTCTGGATGTGGTGCAGACGCCCTAACGTCGTACCGCGGGAAACTTTCTCCCGCTCCTCGCCGCCGGCATGACGCAAGAGCCCGGGCTGGCGAGCTGGCTGCAACTCACGCTCACTCCCGGGCTCGGCGACGCCGCACTGCGCGGCCTCCTCAAGCAGTTCGGCCTGCCGCAGCAGATCCTCGCCCGCAGGCGTTCCGAGCTCGCGGCGTTCGCGCCGGCTGCGGCGCTCGATGCTCTCGATTCCGAGGCAGTCGGCAAAGCCGTGGCGCAGGCGCTCGAATGGGCGAACGTCGCCGGGCACCACGTGGTCACGCTCGCAGACGAAGGCTATCCGAAAGCGCTGCTGGAGATCGCCGACCCGCCGGCCCTGCTCTACGCCGTCGGCCGCCTCGAGCTGCTGCAGGCTCCCTGCTTTGCGATCGTTGGCAGCCGCAATGCGACCGCTCAGGGTGAAAGCAACGCAGAGACCTTCGCCGAGACGCTCAGCAACTCCGGGCTGGTGATCGTTTCCGGGCTCGCGCTGGGCATCGACGCCGCCGCGCACCGCGGCGGTCTGGCTGGCGCGGCATCGACCATTGCGGTCCTCGGCACCGGCGTCGACATCGCCTACCCGCGGCGCAACGCCGAGCTTGCCAAGGCAGTCGCCGCGCGCGGGCTGCTGCTGTCCGAGTTCCCGCTCGGCACCGCGCCCGTGGCGCACAACTTTCCACGCCGCAATCGCCTGATCAGCGGCTTGGCGCGCGGTTGCCTGGTCGTCGAGGCGGCGCTTGCCTCGGGCTCGCTCATCACTGCCCGCGTCGCGGCGGAACAAGGCCGCGAGGTGTTCGCGATACCGGGCTCCATCCATTCGCCGCTGTCCAAGGGCTGCCATGCGCTGATCAAGTCAGGCGCCAAGCTGGTGGAGTCGGCCGACGACGTGCTGAGCGAGCTTTCCGGCTTTCGGCCGAGCGGGTATGCCTCGACTACCGCTCCGGAGCCGGCAACGAACTCCGGTGATGGAGCGCTACTCGCACACATGGGCCACGACCCAGTCGACGTCGACGCGCTCTGCCTGCGCGCCGGCATGTCAGCAGAGCAGGTGTCCTCCGAACTGCTGCGTCTCGAGCTGGCGGGGCAGGTGGCTGCGTTACCGGGAGGACTGTACCAACGCCTGGAAAAGGGGCAACGCCGTTAGATCCGCCTGTAAACCGAAGCGCGGCAGCCGCGTTCTATAAGAAAGGGAATCCATGTACGACATCCTCGTCTACGTGTTCGAGAACTGCCAGCAGGCCGAGCTGGCTTATGACCGCGAGCGGGTGGCGAAGAAACTGTCCGCCGCCGGCTTCGAGGATTCGGACATCAGCGAGGCGCTGCACTGGCTGGCCGGGGTGGCGCGCGCGCCCCAGGGCGGGCCGCAGTGCCGGCCGGCGTCGCCCCATGCGTTTCGCGCCTTCGCGCCGCGGGAGGCGGCGAAGCTCGACGCGCAATGCCGCGGCTTCCTGCTCACTCTCGAGCAGTCCGGCATCCTGGACCTGCAGACTCGGGAGATCGTCATCGAGCGCGCGCTGGCGGCCACCGGCGATGCCCTCTCGCTTGAGCAGCTGAAACTGGTCGTCCTGATGGTACTGTGGAACCAGCAGACGCCCACCAGCCGGCTGCTGGCCGAAGACCTTTTCAGCGCACAGCAGGCGCGCCTGCCAAGCTAGCCCTCGCGCGCACCCGCGCGCGCGTGCGCGCGCGTTGGCGTGAATTTTTCCCCTGACGGGTTGAACGCAGCGCGCGTTTGC
>DASUZH010000115.1:0-3632 GCA_036376975.1 Burkholderiales bacterium
GTGGAAGGCCGAGCTGCGCGCCGGGCGCGCCGACCCGGCGTTCGCCGCGAAGGTCGGCGCCGCCCTCGCCGCGATCCACGCCGCCACTGCGGGTCGCGAGGAAATCGCGCGCCGCTTTCCGACCGACGAGATCTTCTACGCCATCCGGCTCGAGCCCTACCTGGTCGCGACCGGAGCGAAGCACAGAGAATTGAATGAAAGATTGAGGCAGCTCGTGGAGAGGACGGCGAAAACCAAGCTCTGCCTGGTCCATGGCGACGTCAGCCCGAAGAACATCCTGGTCGCACCGAGGGGTCCGGTGTTTCTCGACGCGGAATGCGCGTGGTACGGCGATCCCGCGTTCGACCTCGCCTTCTGCCTCAATCACCTTCTTCTCAAATGTCTCTGGGTCCCTGCGGCGGCCCTGCGGTTTCTTCAGGCATTCGACGAGTTGAAGAAGGCCTACCTCCAAGGCGTGACCTGGGAAGCGCCCGGAGGGATCGAGGAGCGGACCGCGAGCCTCCTGCCTGGACTGCTCCTCGCGCGCGTCGACGGAAAATCGCCGGTCGAGTACCTGACCGACGAGCGGGACAAGGACCGTCTGCGGAAATTCGCCCGGCATCACCTTCATCACCCGGTGGCGTCGCTCGCCAGCCTGAAGGCCGAATGGCAAAGATCCTTGACGTAAGGGGCCGCAAGGTGTGGGACTCGCGCGGCCGCGCCACGGTGGAGGCCGAGGTGGTCGTCGGCCGCGGCAGCACGGTGCTCGCCACCGGGCGCGCGATCGCGCCGGCGGGCGCGTCGACCGGATCGGGCGAGGCGAAGGCGATCGACGCGGCGCAGGCGGTGCAGAGCGTCAACGGGCGCATCCGCGAGGGGCTGCGCTCGCTGAGCTCTTCCGACCAGGCAAGGGTCGATGCCAGGCTGATCGAGCTTGACGGAACGGCCGACAAGCACCGTTTGGGCGCCAACGCGCTGGTGGCGGTCTCGCTCGCCTGCGCGCAGGCCGACGCCGCCGCGAGCAAGGTGCCGCTGTGGAAGAAGCTCGCCGGCGAGCGCCGCGTGTCGCTGCCGGTGCCGCAGATCCAGATCTTCGGCGGCGGCGCGCACGCGCGCGGCCGCGTCGACGTGCAGGACTACATGGTGATCTGCAGCGGCGCCGGCAGCTTCGCCGAGGCGCTCGACTGGACCGCGCAGATCTACGCCGCCGCCGGCGCCCGCCTGGCGAAGCGCAACGCGCTGCAGGGCGTCGCCGACGAGGGCGGCTACTGGCCGTCGTTCAGGTCGAACGAGGAAGGGCTGGCCGAGCTGGTGGGCGCGATCGCCGACGCCGGCCTCGAGCCGGGGCGCGACGTCGGCATCGCGCTCGACATCGCCGCGACGCAGATGTACCGCGGCGGCGCCTACCACCTGGCGCTCGAGAACCGCGCGCTGTCCTCCGGGCAGCTGCATGCCATGCTGATGCGCTGGATCGAGCGGTACCCCGTCGTGTCGATCGAGGATCCGTTCGCCGAGCACGATGCCGAGGCGATGCGCGCGTTTACCAACGAAGCCGGCGAGCGCATCCAGGTGGTAGGAGACGATTTTTTTGTAACGGACAGCAAACGCGTCCGGAGGGCAGCAGGTGCCTGCAACGCCGTTCTGCTGAAGCCGAACCAGGTTGGAACGGTGACAGAAACACTTGCCTGCTGGGATGCGGCGAAGGCGGTTGGCTACCGCGCCATCGTCTCCGCGCGCTCCGGCGAGACCGAGGACGTGGCGATCGTGCACCTCGCGGTCGGCTGGGGCGTGCCCCAGCTCAAGGTGGGCAGCTTCTCGCGCTCGGAGCGGATGGCGAAGTGGAACGAAGCGCTGCGCATCGAGGGCGCGCTCGGCGCGAAGGCGCTGCCCTTTCCGGCGCGCAAGCTGTTCGGAAAATAAGAGAATAGGAGCAGGGAGGAGCTGCAAGGATGAAGGTCGTGTTCCGCTTCGACGCGAGCGGCGCCCTGGCGCGCCGCGTTGCCGCGCTGTCCGGCGACGGCATCGAGGTGCTGTGCTGCCCCGAAGCCGAGGACGCCGAGTACGAGTCGCTCCTGCCGGGCATCGACGTCCTCTGGCACGTGCTGAAGCCGGTGACCGCCGGGCAGATCAAGGCGGCGAAGAAGCTGAAGCTGATCCAGAAGATCGGCAGCGGCGTGAACACCATCGACGTCGAGGCGGCGCGGGCGCGCGACATCGCGGTATGCAACCTGCCGGGCGCCAACAGCCGCGCGGTGGCGGAGATGACGCTGCTCCTCATGCTCGCCTGCCTGCGGCGGCTGCCGGAGCTCGACTCGATGGTGCGCAGCGGCCGCTGGCAGGACGCCACCCGGCTGCAGGATCGCCTCGGCGAGCTGCACGGCCGCGCCGTCGGCCTGATCGGCTACGGCGCGGTGCCGCGCCTGCTCGCGCCGATCCTGCACTTCATGGGCGCGAAGGTGCGCTTCTGGTCGCGCTCGCAGAAGAACGCCGAGCTCGACGCCCTGCTCGCGCGCTCCGACATCGTCTCGCTCCACCTGCCGCTCACGCCGCAGACGCGCAACTTCCTCGACCCGCGGAAGATGAAGCGCCGCTCGATCCTGATCAATACCGCGCGCGGCGGCCTGGTGGACGAGGCGCTCCTCGTGCAATGCCTGAAGGACGGCCACCTCGCCGCCCTCGGCGTCGACGTGCTCGCCGAAGAGCCGGCACAATCCGGCCATCCGCTGCTCGCGTACCACAACGTGGTCTGCGCGCCCCATGTCGCCTGGCTGACGCGGGAAACGCTCGACCGCAGCCTGGCCGCGGCGCTGGATAACGCGAAGCGCCTGCGGAAAGGCGAGCCGCTGCTCAACCGGGTGGACTGACGGCGAATATCACTGTTTCAACTACAGACGCTTGTGCGAGCGGTCTGTAGCATCGCAGCTACTTCCCCTCACGAATTGCCATGAAGCTGGAGCGTCCCGCCCGCCGCGATCGCAACGTCGGCGCTTTGCCGAAGGCCCCGACCGGAATCGAGGGTCTCGACGAGATCACCCTGGGCGGGCTGCCGAGAGGCCGGCCGACCCTGGTCTGCGGCGGCGCCGGCTGCGGCAAGACGCTGCTCGCGATGGAGTTCCTGATCCGCGGCGCGACGCAGTACGGCGAGCCCGGCGCGTTCATCGCCTTCGAGGAGACCGGCGAAGAGCTGGCGCAGAACGTGCGCTCGCTCGGCTTCGACCTGGACGCGCTGGTCAAGCAGCAGAAGATCGCCATCGACCACATCCACATCGAGCGCACCGAGATCGAGGAGACCGGCGAGTACGACCTCGAGGGCCTGTTCCTGCGCCTCGGCCTGGCGATCGACTCGGTCGGCGCCAAGCGCATCGTGCTCGACACCATCGAGTCGCTGTTCGGCGGCTTCGACAACGAGGCGCTGCTGCGCTCCGAGATCCGCCGCCTGTTCCGCTGGCTCAAGGACAAGGGCGTGACCGCCGTCATCACCGCCGAGCGCGGCGAGGGCTCCCTGACGCGCCAGGGGCTCGAGGAGTACGTCTCCGACTGCGTGATCATGCTCGACCATCGCGTCACCGATCAGATTTCCACGCGGCGGCTGCGCGTCGTCAAATACCGCGGCTCCAGCCACGGAACGAACGAGTACCCGTTCCTCATTGATC
>DASUZH010000116.1:0-11456 GCA_036376975.1 Burkholderiales bacterium
CCCGGGCAAGCCGCTGCGGCTCGCCTTCGAGGCGCGCAAGCCGCATTCGATGATCCTGTGGGGGCCGCCCGGCTCGGGCAAGACCACGCTCGCGCGCCTGATGGCGCGCGCCTTCGACGCCGAGTTCATCGCCCTTTCCGCCGTGTTCTCCGGCGTGAAGGACATCCGCGAGGCGATGGAGGCGGCCGAGCAGGAGCTCGCCCGCTCCGGCCGCCATACCATCCTGTTCGTCGACGAGGTGCACCGCTTCAACAAGGCGCAGCAGGACGCCTTCCTGCCGTATGTCGAGCGCGGGCTGATCACGTTCATCGGCGCGACGACCGAAAACCCGTCGTTCGAGGTGAACAGCGCGCTGCTGTCTCGGGCAACGGTCTATGTGCTCGATCCTCTGGGCGCGGATGATTTGGGCTTGTTGTTGAACAAATCAAAAATTTCACTAACGGACGATGCGAGAACACGGTTGATCGGCTTTGCCGACGGCGACGCAAGACGCCTTCTCAATGCAGTCGAAATCCTGGAAACGGCAGCGGCGGGCAAGCCGATCGACGGCGAGTTCGTCGAGCAGGTGCTGGCGAAGAACCTGCGGCGCTTCGACAAGGGCGGCGAGCAGTTCTACGACCAGATCTCGGCGCTGCACAAGTCGGTGCGCGGCTCCGACCCCGACGCGGCGCTGTACTGGATGGTGCGCATGCTCGACGGCGGCGCCGACCCGCTGTACGTCGGCCGGCGCGTGGTGCGCATGGCGGTCGAGGACATCGGCCTCGCCGACCCGCGCGCGCTGCGCGTGGCGCTCGACGCCTGCGAGACCTACGAGCGCCTCGGCAGCCCCGAGGGCGAGCTGGCGCTCGCCGAGGCGGTGATCTACCTGGCGGTGGCGGCGAAGTCGGCCGCCGTCTACGACGCCTATAATGCGGCGCGCGCGTTCGTTTCGAAGGACGCGACGCGGCCGGTGCCGATGCACCTGCGCAATGCGCCGACCAAGCTGATGAAGGACCTCGGCTACGGCAAGGGCTACCGCTACGCGCACGACGAGCCCGATGCCTACTCGGCGGGGCAGACGTACTTCCCGGAAGGGATGCAGCCCGCCGAGTGGTACCAGCCGACCGAGCGCGGCCTGGAAGCGAAGATCCGCGAGAAGCTAGAACAACTGAAGAAGAAGAAATGATCGACATCCAGCTGCTCCGCAAGGACCCCGAGGGCGTCGCCCGGCGCCTCGCTACGCGCGGCGAAGGCGCGTTCGACGCCGCGCTGTTCCAGCGCTACGAGAGCACGCGCAAGGACCTGCAGACCGCGGTGGAGCAGGCGCGCGCCTCGCACAACAAGCTCGCCAAGGACGTCGGCATGGCGAAGGGCAGGGGCCAGGACGCGAAGCCTCTCCTCGAGCAGGGCGCGAAGCTGAAGGAAGTTCTCGATCGCTCGGATGCGAAGCTCGCGGAGCTGCTGCGCGAGATCGAGGACTTCCTGCGCCGCGTGCCGAACCTGCCGCATGAATCGGTGCCGGTCGGTGCCTCCGCGGAGGACAACCGCGAGGAGCGGCGCTGGGGCACGCCGCGCAAGTTCGACTTTTCTGTGAAGGACCATGTCGACGTCGGCGAGGGGCTCGGCGGGCTCGATTTCGCCACCGGCGCCAAGATCGCCGGCGCGCGCTTCGTCGCCATGCGCGGCCAGGTGGCGCGCCTGCACCGCGCCATCGCGCAGTTCATGCTCGACGTGCACACGCGCGAGCATGGGTACACCGAGGTATACGCGCCGTACATGGTGACCGCCGAATGCGCCGACGGCGTCAGCAGCCTGGCCAAGTTCAAGGGCGACCTGTTCAAGATCGAGGGGCGCGAGCTGTACCTCATTCCGACGGCGGAGACCCCGGTAACCAACTTCGTTCGCGATGAAATTATCGAGTTGGAGAAACTGCCGCTGAAATTCGTCTGCCACTCGCCCTGCTTCCGCTCCGAGGCCGGCTCGGCCGGCAAGGACACGCGCGGCATGATCCGCAACCACCAGTTCGACAAGGTGGAGATCCTGCAGATCGCGCATCCGGCCGCCTCCTACGCCGCGCACGAGGAGCTCACCGGCCATGCCGAGGCGATCCTGAAGAAGCTCGAGCTGCCCTACCGCGTGGTCACCCTGTGCACCGGCGACATGGGCTTCGCCTCGGCGAAGACCTACGACCTGGAGGTATGGCTGCCCGGGCAGAACGCCTACCGCGAGATCTCCTCCTGCTCAAACTTCGAGGCCTTCCAGGCGCGGCGCATGCAGGCGCGCTTCAGGAACGACAAGGGCAAGCCCGAGCTGGTGCATACGCTGAACGGCTCAGGCCTGGCGGTCGGGCGCACGCTGGTGGCGATCCTCGAGAACTACCAGAACGCCGACGGCTCGGTGATGGTCCCCGCGGCGCTGCGCCCGTACATGAACGGGACGGAGAAGCTGACTCGCCCCTGATAGAATTCCGCTGCCGCGGAGAGGTGGCAGAGTGGTCGATTGCGGCAGACTCGAAATCTGTTGTACCGCTTGCGGTACCGGGGGTTCGAATCCCTCCCTCTCCGCCACTATTTCCTTCACTCCTCTCTCGGTAGATGAGCGCACCATCGCTGCAGGTCCAGTTCGACCCGTCCATCGCGCGCTTCGGCGCCTCCCGCTCGCAGAAGCGCCTCGAGGACGACCGGCTGCTGGTGGGCAAGGGGCTATATAGCGACGATCGGGTATTTCCCAATCAATGCTGGCTGGTGGTCCTCCGGTCGCCCCACGCGCACGCCCGCATCACAAGCATTTCTTTGGATGAAGCCAAGACCTCTCCCGGTGTAGTCGCCGCCTGGAGCATGGCCGACCTGAAGGCCGACGGAGTGAAGCACATTCCGTATCCGCCGCTGTTCAAGCGCGCCGACGGCTCGCCGATGGCGTCGCCGCTGCGCACGCCGCTCGCGGAGGACAAGGCGTACTACGTCGGCCATCCGGTTGCGGCGATCGTCGCGGAGACCAGGCAGCAGGCCCAGGATGCGGTCGACCTCGTCGCCGTCGAATACGAAGACCTGCCGGCCGTGGTCGACCCGCGGCAAGCGGTCGAGCCCGGCGCGCCGCAGATCTGGCCGGCCGCCACCGGCAACGTGGCAGCGGAAACGCGCTACGGCAACGCCGAAGCGACGGCAGCGGCTTTCGCGAAGGCGGCGCATGTGGTCGAGGTCGACCTGCACAACCATCGCCTGAACGCGCTCGCGCTCGAGCCGCGCTGCTCGATCGGCGTGCACGAGGGCGGCCGCACCACCCTTTACACGCAGAACCAGACGCCGACCGGCGCGCGCGACCTGCTCGGCGCGACGTTCGGCGGCAAGCCGCAGGACTACCGGGTGATCAACGGCGACATCGGCGGCGGCTTCGGCATGAAGACCGGCCTCACGCCGGAGGACGCGCTGGTCTGCTATGCGGCGAAGAAGCTCGGCAGGCCGGTGAAGTGGCGCGGCGACCGCGCCGAAGAGTTCCTCGCCGCGCACATGGCGCGCGACCAGCACTACCGGGGGGCGCTCGCGCTCGACAAGGACGGCATGATCCTCGCGCTGCGCATGCAGTCGCTCGGCAACATCGGCTCGGTGCCGGTGGGCTCCTCGGCGATCATCCCGCTCGCCATGGTGGCGAAGGTGGTGACCTCGGTGTACCGCGTGCCGGTGGTCGACTATCACGTGCGTGCAGTGCTCACCAACACCATGGCAACCGGCGCCTACCGCGGCGCCGGCAGGCCCGAAGGAAACTACCTGATGGAGCGGCTGATGGAGAAAGCCGCGCGCCAGACCGGAATCGACCGCATCGAGTTGCGCCGCCGCAACCTGCTCCGCGCGGACGAGCTGCCGTACAAGACGCATGTCGGCGAGGTCTACGACGTCGGCAATTTCGCGCGCATGCTCGACAGCGCGCTCGCGGCCGCCGACTGGAAGGGCTTCGACGAGCGGAAGAAGCAGTCGCAGCAGCGCGGCAAGCTGCGCGGCCGCGGCCTTTCGGTCTACCTAGAGTGGACCGGGGCGCTGCCGACCGAGACGGTCGACATCGAAGTGGCGGCGGACGGCACGGTCACCGTGTTCTCCGGCACGCAGGCGATGGGCCAGGGGCTGGAGACGACGTATGCGCAATTGGCGGCCGAGATATTTGGCATAGAAGTTGGAAAAATAAGGATCGTCCAGGGCGATACCGACAAGGCCAACGGCGTCGGCAGCGTCGGCTCGCGCTCGGCGTTCGTCGGCGGGTCGGCGGTCGCGGCGGCGGGGCGCAAGGTGATCCAAGAGTCGAAGAAGCTCGCCGCCGAGGCGTTCGAGGCGGCGGCGGCCGACATCGAGTTTCGCGACGGACGGTTCGGCATCGCCGGCACCGACCGCTCGATCTCGCTCGGCGAGCTGGCGGCGCGGCAGCCGGCCCGGGTGGTGCGCGTTTCGGCGACCGAAACGCCGTCCACGCCGTCGTGGCCGAACGGGGCCCAGGTGTGCGAGATCGAGATCGATCCGGACACCGGAGTAGTCGAGGTCGTCAGCCTGGCGAGCTGCGACGACATCGGCCGCATCATCAACCACGCCATCGTCGAGGGGCAGATCCACGGCGGCGTGGCGCAGGGGCTCGGGCAGGCGCTGCTCGAGCAGGTGACCTACGACCCGCAGAGCGGGCAGCTCCTGACCGGCTCGCTGATGGACTACGCGGCGCCGCGCGCCGACCAGATGCCGGCGCTGCGCGCCGGGTTCGACGAGAGCATCCCGTCGAAAACCAATCTGCTCGGCGTGAAGGGCGTCGGCGAGCTCGGCACCATCGGCTCGGTGCCGGCCGTGGTGCATGCGGTGCTCGACGCCCTGCACGACAGGGGCGTGGTGCACCTTGAGATGCCGCTCACCGCGGAGAAGGTCTGGCGGGCCCTGCAGCGGGCCTGAGCGCGCCATGGGCGATCGACGCAACCGCGCATTCCACTACGCGGTGCTGCTGTCGATCTTCGTGCATGCCGTCGTCCTGCTCGCGTCGCCTTCGCTGAGGGAAGCCGCCAGGCGCATCGTCTGGCCCGAGCCGCTCGTCGCGCGGCTGGTCGAGGCGCCGCCCGTGCAGGCGCCGGCCGAGGCCCAGCCCGAACCGCCCGCGCCGCCCCGGGTCGACAAGCCGCAACCGTCCGTCGTCAAGCCTGCCGCCAAGCCGGCGCCCGAGCCGGTTCCCACGACGCAGCCGGCGCCGGTCGCAAAGGCGGCGCCGGAGCCGCAGCCGCAAGTCGCCGCGCCGGCCGCGGAGCCTGCGCCGGCGGCGCCCGCGCCGCAGAGCGCGGCGCCCGCAGCGCGTGCGGGCGCCGATGTCGATGCCGACACGGTAGGCCGCTACCGCATGCTGGTCATCGAGGAGGCGCGCAAGCTGAAGCGCTTTCCGCGCGCGGCGCGGGACAACAACTGGGAGGGCAGGACTCGCCTGCGCGTCAGTTTCGGCGCCGACGGCCGGCGCTCGTCGGTCGCGGTGGTGCGCAGCTCGGGGCACGAAATCCTCGACCGCGAGGCGCTCGACACCGTGACGCGCGCGGACGTCCCGGTGCCCGCCGGGCTGCGCGGCAAGGAGTTCGCGTTCGAGATCGAGGTGGCGTTCGAGCTGAGCGACAGCTCCTGAGGTCGTCGTTCCCGCGCAAGCGGGAATCCATGGGCCCCCGCTTTCGCGGGGGAGACTACTTCATTACTTCGGGAGTGAACGCGACGACGTGGTCCACGTCGAGGCGGATGCCGATGCGCTCGCCGATGGCATGGTTGTGGTGGCTGGGAACCAGCGCCAGCACCTTGCGGCCGCTCTCGAGGCGCAGCGTGTAGAGGATCTCGGCGCCGCGGAAGGCCTTGTGCACGACTTCGGCCTTGGTGGGAGCGGCGTCGTCGTGGACCACGTCGTCGGGCCGCAGCAGCACCTCCAGGCTGCCGTTGCCGTGCGGCGAGGCGCCGCGCAGCACGCCGAGCTCGATCTCGAGCTGGTGCGAGTTGACCGCCTTGGCCGGCAGGAACGCGCCCTGGCCGACGAAATCCGCGACGAAGCGGTTGGCGGGTCGGTGGTACAGGTTGTACGCGCTGTCCCACTGCTGGATGCGGCCGTCGTGCAGCACGCCGATCTCGTCGGCCACGGCGAAGGCTTCCTGCTGGTCGTGGGTCACCAGCACGGCGGTGGCGCCGCTCGCCTTGATGATCTCGCGCACCTCGGCGGACAGGCGCTCGCGCAGGTCGACGTCGAGGTTGGAGAACGGCTCGTCGAGCAGCAGCAGGTCCGGCCGCGGCGCGAGCGCGCGCGCCAGCGCGACGCGCTGCTGCTGGCCGCCGGAGATCTCGTGCGGGTATCTGTCGAGCGCCGTCGCGAGGCCGACCAGCCCGGCGAGCTCGCGCACGCGCGCTTCGGCGCCGCCGTCGCGCAGCCCGAAGGCGATGTTGCCGCCCACCGAGAGGTGCGGAAACAGCGCGTAGTCCTGGAACACCATGCCGATGCGGCGCTTCTCGGGTGGCACGGTCGCGGCGCCGCCCGAGACCTCGCGGCCATTGATGCGGATGCTTCCCTGCTGCGCTTCCTCGAAGCCGGCGATGCAGCGGAGCACCGTCGTCTTGCCGCAGCCGCTCGGGCCGAGCAGGCAGCCGATCGCTCCTCGCGGCAGCGAGAACGACAGCGCGCGCACAACTTGGTGGCTCCCGTAGGCGTGGCTCAGGTTCTCGACCTCGAGAAGCGCAGATCCCGGATTCATGCGACGATTATAGTAATCATTCTCAAATAGAGTAAATCCTGAGAGTTCAAGCATTTAGCGGGTTCTCGGCGGTCGTCGCCTTGCTCATCGTGCTGCCGCTGGCCTCGGTCCTCGGCAGCTTGTTCGCCGGCGGCGGCGAAACGTGGGCGCACCTTGCTGCGACCGGGCTCGGGCGCTACGTGGGCAACACCGCGCTGCTCCTCGCCGGCGTGGCCTGCGGCGTGATCTCCATGGGCGTGCTTTCCGCGTGGCTCGTCACCGCGTACCGCTTCCCGGGCCGCGGCGTCCTGGAGTGGGCGCTGATGCTGCCACTCGCGATGCCTGCGTATGTGATGGCCTACGCGTATACCGACTGGCTGGAGTTCGCCGGGCCGGTGCAGTCGGCGCTGCGCGCGGCGACCGGCTGGGAGGCGCGCGAGTACTGGTTCCCGCAGATCCGCTCGCTTGGCGGGGCCGCAGCGATGCTGTCGCTCGCGCTCTATCCCTACGTCTACCTCATCGCCCGCACGGCTTTCCTCGAGCTCTCGCGCAGCGCGATCGAGGCCGGCCGGCTCGCCGGCCTGTCCGCATGGGGCGCGTTCTGGCGCGTGGCGGTGCCGCTCGCGCGCCCGGCGATCGCCGCCGGCGCCGCGCTCGCGCTGATGGAGACGCTGGCCGACTTCGGCACCGTCTCGTACTTCGCGCTGGAGGTGTTCACCACCGGCATCTTCAAGGCGTGGATCTCGATGGGCGACAGCGTCGCCGCGGCGCAGCTCTCGACCTGCCTGCTCGGCTTCGTGGTGGTGGTGCTGGCGCTCGAGCGCGCGAGCCGCGGCCGCGCCGCCTACGCCGTCTCGACGCGCCGGCCGGCGCAGCCGCACCGCCTGCAAGGCGCCAAAGCGCTTGCCGCGCTCGCCGCCTGCTCGCTGCCGGTGGTGTTCGGCTTCGTGCTGCCGGCCGCGATCCTCGGCGTGCTCGCCTGGGACGAGCGCATCGCCGGCGCGCGCCTCGCAGCGCTGGTGGGCAACAGCTTCTGGCTCGCCGGCCTCACGGCGTTCGTCGCCGTAGTGCTTGCGACGCTGATGGCGTACGCGGCGCGCCTCACGCGCAGCAACATGGTTGCGGCGGCGAACCGCGCCGCGAGCCTGGGTTACGCGGTGCCGGGCGCGGTGATCGCCGTCGGCGTGCTGGTGCCGCTCGGCCGCTTCGACAACCTGGCCGGCGCGTGGCTCGAGCAGGCCTGGGGAATCAAGGTCGGGCTGCTGCTCACCGGCAGCATCGTGGCGCTGGTGTACGCCTATGTCGTGCGCCTGCTCGCGGTCGCGCTGCAGACCATGGACGCGGGCCTGGCGAAGATCACGCCCAGCATGGACGACGCGGCACGCTCGCTTGGCGCGGGCCCCGGCAGCGCGCTCGCTCGCGTGCACGTGCCGTTGCTCGCACCGAGCCTGGCGGCGGCAGCGCTGCTGGTATTCGTCGACGTGCTGAAGGAGCTGCCGGCGACGCTGACGCTGCGGCCCTTCAACTTCGACACGCTCGCGGTCGAGGCCTACAACCTGGCGAAGGACGAGCGCCTGGCCGAGGCCGCCGCGCCGTCACTGGTGATCGTCGCGGTCGGCCTGCTGGCGGTGCTGTTCGTGACGAAGCGCTATTTCCAGGCTACGCGGTCGTAGATCTTCTGCGAGCTCGGCTGGTTCTTGCCGAGCATCGCCACGTTCAGCGCATCGCGCTTGAAGTCGGGGAAGTCGGCGAGCACCGGGTTGTCGACCTTTACCCCGGCCACCACCGGCCACTCGTTGTTGCCGTCGGCGAAGTAGCGCTGCGCGTCGTCGCTCGCCAGGTACTCGAGGAACTTGACCGCCGCTTCGCGGTTGGGCGCGTGCTTCATCACGCCGGCGCCGGAAATGTTGACGTGCGTGCCCCAGGTTTTCTGGTTGGGGAACACGATGCCGATGCGCTCGCCGACCTGGCGCTCGTCGGGCTTCTGCGAGCGCAGCAGGCGGGCGTAGTAGTACTGGTTCGTGATGGTGACGTCGCACTGGCCGGCCGCCACGTTCTTCAGCTGGTCGGTGTCGCCGCCCTTCGGGTCGACCGCCAGGTTGGCGCGCACGCCCTTCGCCCACTGTTCCGCCTTCTGCTCGCCGAGGTGGTCGATCATCGCGCCCAGCAGGGACAGGTTGTAGATGTTGGTCGAGGAGCGCATGCACACGCGGCCCTTCCACTTCGGGTCGGCGAGGTCTTCATAGGTAGTGATCTCGCCCGCCTTCACCTTCGCCTTGTTGTAAGCGATCAGGCGCGCGCGGGTGGAGAAGCCGAACCAGTGGCCGCCGGGCTCGCGCAGGTTGGCGGGAATCCGCTTGTCGAGGACATCCGACTTGATCGGCTGGAACAGGCCGAGCTGCTCGGCGCGCCAAAGGCGGCCGGCGTCGACCGTGACCAGGACGTCGCCGGGGCTGCGCTCGCCTTCGTTGCGGATGCGCTCGATCAGCGCGTCCTCGCCGGCCTCGATGCGATTGACCTTGATGCCGGTGGCCTTGGTGAAGCCGGCGTACAGCGCCTCGTCGGTCTGGTAGTGCCGCGACGAGTAGAGGTTGAGGACTTTCTCCTGCGCTAGCGCGGGGAGGGCGGCGAGCAGCGCTGCCGCCAACACGAACTTCCGGGGGAATTTGGGCATAGTGCCCAAACGATAATGAGTCGCATTGAGATTGTCAATGAGAACTATTATCGATATCCAGGCGTCTCGCGCCGTTGAAACGGGCGCGCCAGTAGGACGTGTCCACCCGCTCCACCCTTACCCGCGCACCCGGCTTGGGGGCATGCACGAAGCGGCCGTTCCCGATGTACATGCCGACGTGCGAATAGGGCTGGTTGCGCGTGTTGTAGAAGACGAGGTCGCCGGGGATCAGGTCGCGGCGCTTCACCGGCTTTCCGACGCGGCTCTGCCCTGCGGCGGTTCGCGGCAGGGCGATGCCCCACGACTGCTCGAACACGTGCGCAATGAGGCCGCTGCAATCGAAGCCGGTCTTGAGCGAGCTGCCGCCATAGCGGTACTGCGTGCCGAGGGCGTGCAGCAGGTGGGCGAGCGGCCCTTCGGCGCTGGAGGGCGCGGTGCTGATCGAGGCCGGCGCGGGCGGAACCCAGGCGGCGCAGGCGAGCCATCCGCACAGCAGGAGAAGCTGTCTCATAATTTGCCCGGTAGACGGACGTGTCACTCTGCGCGTTGTGTAAGTGGGAGCCGATGAAGTGGGATTGATCCGATCAGGGTTAGCGATCACTTTCCTTTGCGCCGCCCAGGCGTGGGCGCAGGGCGCGCTGGAAGTGATCCCGCTCAAGCACAGCACCGTGGACCAGGTGCTGCCGACCCTGCGCACCCTGATCGAGCCCGGCGGCACGATCAGCGGCCAATCGGGCCAGCTGTTCGTGCGCACCAGCCCGGCCAACCTCGCGGAAATCAGGCAGGCGCTCGAGGCGCTCGACCGGCCCTCGCGCCGGCTGCAGATCCTGGTGCGATTCGACGAAGCGCTGGATAGCGCGAGCCGCGACATCTCGGCTCGAGGAACCATCAGCAATCGCGGCTCGAACGTGGAGCTGCGCGCGCAGGAGTCGAGCAGCAGCGCGACGGAGCGCATCGATCAGCGCGTTCAGGTGGTGGAGGGCGGCACGGCCTGGATTGCCACCGGCACCTCGCGCACCCTGCCGCAGCGCCAGGTCATCCGCACGCCCGCCGGCGTCGTCTCCCAGCAGACCTACACGGTGCAGGAGGCGTCGACCGGGTTCGCGGTCGCCCCCCGCGTCACCGGCGGCACCGTGCACCTCGACATCGCGCCGCAGCGCGAGATGCTGGGGCCGCGCGGCACCATGCAGTCGGGGCGCATCACGACCAGCGCAAGTGGGCGCCTGGGCGAGTGGTTCGAGATCGGCGGCGTCGTGGCGGCGAGCGCGCGCAACGACCGCGGGATTGCGACTTCCGGCCGCACCACCAGCAGCGAGTCGCAGCGCATCTGGGTGAAAGTAGAAGAGGTCCGCAACTGAAGCGAGAGCTGGAGCGCGCGTTCGCGGCCGACGGGCCGCTCGCGGCGATGATTCCCGGGTACCGGCCGCGCGGACAGCAGCTCGAGATGGCCGCGGCGATCGAGCAGGCGATCGAGCGCGACGGCGTGCTGGTGGCGGAGGCGGGGACCGGCACCGGCAAGACCTTCGCCTACCTGGTGCCGGCGCTGCTCTCGGGCGGCAAGGTCATCGTCTCCACCGGCACCAAGACGCTGCAGGACCAGCTGTTCGACCGCGACCTGCCCGCGGTGCGCGAAGCGCTCGCTTCCGGCGCCAGCGCCGCGCTGCTCAAGGGGCGCAGCAACTATGTCTGCCTGTACCGGCTCGGCCGGGCGCGGCAGGAGGCGCGGCTGGAAAGCCGCGAGCAGGCCGCGCAGCTCGCGCGCATCGAGCAGTTTGCGCGCACCAGCCCTACCGGCGATCGCGCCGACCTGGCCGACGTGCCCGAGGACGCGGCGGTCTGGGTCCATGCCACCTCGACGCGCGAGAACTGCCTCGGCCAGGAGTGCCCCGATTACCGGGACTGCTTCGTGATGCGCGCGCGCCGCAACGCGCTCGCCGCCGACGTCGTGGTGGTCAACCACCACCTGTTCTTCGCCGACGTGGTGCTGCGCGACGAGGGCGTCGCCGAGCTGCTGCCGGCGTGCAACACGCTGGTGTTCGACGAGGCGCACCAGCTGCCGGAAACCGCGCGCATGTTTTTCGGCGAGACCGTATC
>DASUZH010000117.1:0-3951 GCA_036376975.1 Burkholderiales bacterium
CAAGTGCCCGACGCGCCGCGGCGGGCGCTGGAACACCGAGTACGACAACATCTCGGTGATGAACGCCGAGCGCGTGTGGATCGACCACAACACCTTCAACGACGAGCCGCGCTCCGACGGGCAATTCCCGCCGCTGTTCGCGGCGCCCTTCAACGAGCCGACGCAGAAGACGCAGCACCACGACGGCAACGTCGACGTCACGCTGCTCGCCACCAAGGTGACCATCTCGAACAACTACTTCTTCCGGCACGACAAGACCAACCTGCTTGGCGGCTCGGACGTCGCCAACCTGGTGCCCGACTACGGGCCGGGCAAGATCGACGTCACCTTCCACGGTAACTACTACCAGAACATCATCCAGCGCGCGCCACGCGTGCGCTACGGCCGCGTGCACGTGTACAACAATTTCTACGACGTCGATCGAAGGAACAACCTGCCGCCGGGGAATGCGTCGGTCGAGTATCGCCTCGGCGACACATGGGCCACGGGGACGGCCGCCAAGCTGTACACCGAGAACAATCTGTTCGAGATCCGCAACAACAGCGGCGGCAGCGCCTTGAACGTCCCGCGCATCATCAACTACGCCTCGACTGTCGCGAACCGAGACCAGTGCGTGAGCGTCGGCTACTCGCTTGAAGACTGTGGAACCTACTACGGCAACGTCGGCACCTGGGTCACGATGATCGGAATCAACACGGCCGGAACCATCACAGCCACCGGTGTTACGGAGCATGACGCCTTCACCGCGCTGCAGGGCATCCAGGACGACAGTTCGGCCAACGCGCCGCTCATGAAGCTCGACCCGGCCGACCCGGCCGTGTACTGGATACCGCGCCAGAGCTACGATTACACGGCGCTGCCGGTCGTTTCACCCGATGGCGATCCCGCGCAGGGCGCCGCGCTGCGTGCCGCGTTGCGCGCGAGCATCGTCGCCGGAGCGGGGGCGGGCAAGCTCTAGTACTTTCGTATGGGTGCCGGCCCGCGCCGGCGGTAGTACCGTATGCCCGCCATGGCGAGCATCGACGTGCTGCCGACCACCGGGATCGCGTCGCCCATTTGGGACGAGATCTGGGGGCTGACGCAGGCGTACTACGACACCGACCGCGATTTCGTCGAGGCGCGGCTGAGGGCGCACTCGAGCCTCGGCCTGATCCGCGCGCAAGCGGCCGGCGAGCTGGTCGGCATGGCGTCGGTCGACGTGTACGAGGAGACGTTCCGCGGCCGCCGGCTGGCGGTGATCTTTACCTCGCACGTCCTGCTGCGCGAGGCGCACCGCGGCCACAATCTCATCCAGCGACTCGGCCTGCGGGTCTTCCTGCAGACGCGCCTGCGCCATCCGCTGCTGCCCATCTACTGGTTTTTCGATACGTTCAGCTACAAGAGCTACCTGCTGCTGTCGCGCAACCTGCGCGAGTACTGGCCGCGGCACGATCGCCCGACACCGGAATGGGAGGGTGCGCTGATGGCGCACCTGGCGGAGCGCATGTACGGCGCCGACTGGCGGCCGGAGCAGGGGATCGTCGCGCGCTCGGGCCGCAAGCGGCTGCGCGCGGAGGCGGCGCCGATCGACGGCGAGATTTCGCGCGCGCCGGACCTGCGGTTCTTCGTCCGCAGCAATCCGGGCCATGCCGAGGGCGACATGCTGGTGTGCCTGTGTCCGCTCAGCCTGGCGAACTGGGCCGGCGTGGCCTGGCGCGCGCTGGGGAGGGCGCTGTCGTAGCCCGCCTGTTCTTCGCCATCTGGCCGCCGCAGGAGACCGCGCTCGCGCTCGAGCGCTGGGCGCGCGGGCTGGAAGGCCGGCAAACGCCGGCCCACAAGATCCACCTCACGCTCGCCTTTCTCGGCGCAGCGGACCGGGAGAAGGCGAAAGCAGCCGCGTTACGCGTGCAGGCGGAGGGGTTTGCGCTGCCGCTGGAAGAGGCGCGCCACTGGGCGCACAACAAGATCGTCTGGGCCGGGCCGCGGCAGCTGCCGGCCGGGCTGGCGCGGCTCGCCGAACTGCTGCAGGTCGAGCTCTACCGGGAAGCCTTCATCCTGGAGCGGCGGCCTTTCGCCGCGCACGTCACCCTGCTGCGCAAGGCCGCAGCCCAGCCGCTGCCGGCGCTGCCCCAGGTGGAATGGCCGGTGCGGGAATTCCACCTGGTCGGCTCGGACCTCGCCAGCGGCTCGTACCGGCCGCTCGAGCGCTTCGCCCTGGCCTAGTCGGCGGTGCGGATGCCGGCCGCGCCGCCCCTCAGCGCGACGCGCTGGCCGGTGTCGCGGATGCCGGAGGCGCTCAGCTCGTAGACCTGCAGGTTCTTCTGCACCATGTTGCCGACCAGCAGGGTGCGGCTGTCGGCGGAGAAGGCGGCGCCCTGCGACCAGTTGCCGGTGTCGGCCTCGCCCGCGGGCGTCAGCTTCTTGCCCTCGACGTTGAACATGACGACGCGGCCGTTGGCGCGGTAGAAGGGCGACTCCTTCGCCTTGTTGCTGCCGCTCATCGCCACCACCGCCACCTTGCGGCCGTTCGGCGAGCACGCGATGCCCTCGGGAGTCTGGCCGACGGTGATGGTCTCGATCACGCGCGGCGGCTGCGCCTGCAGGTCGATCACGCTGATGGTGTCGGCGTCGCCCTGGCCGATGCCGATGTTCGCCACCACCGCGATCGCCCCGGGCATGCAGACGTCGATGCCGTAGGGCCGCTGCCCGGCGAAGATGTCGCGCTTGGTGTGCTCGACGATGTTGCCCTTGATGGACAGCACCGAGATGCGGTTGTCGCCGTCGCGCGAGACCAGCGCGGTGCCGCCGTCGGGCGTGAACACCGCGTGGCTCGGTCCGGATTTCTCGTCGCCGAGGCGCAGCTTGCCGAGGTGCGAGACGTTCTTGCCTTTCACGGTGAACACCGAGACGGTGCCCTCGCTGCGGTTGGCGGCGAGGGCCAGCGTGCCCTGGCGGTTGATCGAGATGCCCGCCACCCCGGCGCCGGCGGTGAGGGTGTTGATCACGCGCGGCGGGAGGACGGTGAGGTCGATCACCGACACCTTGTCGTTCGGCACCTGCTTGCCGCCCTCGATGCGCATCGCCGCGGTGACCAGCGCGATCGACTCGTCGGGCGCGACCGCGACCGAGGAGGGCGGGCCGACCACGCTCGCCGGCACGTCGATCTCCGACACCAGGCGCGGCGGCGAGACCGACAGGTCGATCAGCGCGACCGTGTCGGGCGCCGCGTTCGGCACCGCGGTGGTCACGCCGTTCACCAGGATCGCCTTGTTGTCGTTGGCGGAAACCGCCAGGTTGCCGCGCTTCGATTGCGGAGCTACGGACTGCTCGGCGCATGCGGCGAGCAGCAGGGCGGCGGCCGCGATGCTGAGGGTCTTCATGGGGTCCTCCTCTCTAAAGGACGGCTCATTGTAGTGGCAAGCCGAGCCGCGCGACCAAGCCGCCGCCCTCGCGGGGCAGCAGCTCGAGCGAGCCGCGGTGCGCGCGGGCGACGCGCTCGACGATCGCCAGGCCGAGGCCGGCGCCGCCGCGGCTGCCGCGCGCCTGGTCGAGGCGCGTGAACGGGCGCTTCAGGCGCTCGACTTCGCCTTCCGGGATGCCCGGCCCGCGGTCGCGCACTTCGATCACCGCGCGGCCGTCCTGCTTGAAGCTGACGATCTCGATCGGCTCGCCGGCATAGCGCAGGGCGTTGTCCACCAGGTTCCCTATTGCCCTCCGGACGCTCATGCGGGCGAACTTGAAGGGGAGATACTCGTTCTGACCGAAAAGAAGCTTCTTGCCGAGGCGGGCATAGTGCTCGGCGAGCTCCTCGAGCACGCCGCGCAGGTCGTGCTCCCCTTTCGCCTCGTCCTCGCCGCGCGCGAAGTCGAGGAACTGGCCGATGATGGCGTCCATTTCCTCGACGTCGGCCGAGATCGCGTCGGCGGCGGCCGCCGAGGCGCCGCTCATCTCGAGCGACAGGCGCAGGCGCGA
>DASUZH010000118.1:0-2525 GCA_036376975.1 Burkholderiales bacterium
AGGGACACCCAAAGCTTTCCCGCGGGCGTCCCAGATCGCCATGTCGATGCCGCTGATCGCCAGGCAGGCGCCGGCGCCCATGCCGTGGCTGGCGAGCTGGTAGCGGTACATCTTCTCCCAGACGCCGGTCACGTCATGCGCGTCCAAATTCAGAATTAACTGTTTGAGCGTCGACTCGATCAGCTTGGCGACCGCCGTGTGTGCGCGGCCGTGGTGCGCTTCGCCCCAGCCGACGATGCCTTCGTCGGTGGTGACCTTGACGATCACCGCGTCGCGCTTGACCGCGGTGCCGATGCCGAGGGCGACGCGGCTGGCGGGCGGGATCGGGAACGAGACCGGGAAGGCGCGGACGTCAGTGATGCGCAATGTTCGCGGACTCCGGGTTGACGAAGTTCTTCGGCCGCTCGCCCGCCAGCATGCGCAGCACCTCCTCGGCGGCGGCGACGCTCATGCGGGCGCGCGACTCGACCGTCATGCCGGCCAGGTGCGGCGTCAGCACCGCGTTGTCGAGCGAGAAGAGCGGGTGGCCGGGCGGCAGCCTGTAATGCTCGTAGACGTCCAGCATCGCGCCGGCGATGCGCCGCTCGCGCAACGCGGCGATCAAAGCAGCTTCCTCGACCACCGGGCCGCGCCCCACATTGATCAGCCAGGCGGTCGATTTCATCCTTGAAATCAAATTCTGGTTAAAAAGATGCCGCGTGTCCGCGTTCAGGGGACAGGTAACGACCACGAAATCGCTGTTCGAAACAAGCTCGTCCAGCGGCGCCGGCTCCGCGTCCGCCGGCAGCCGCTCCATGCGCCGCTGGGTGCCGAGCACGCGCATGCCCAGGCCCTGCCGGCAGATCTTCGCCACCCGCTTGCCGATCTCGCCCACGCCGACCAGGCCGAGAGTCAGGCCGGCGAGCTCGTGCGTGCCGGCGCCGAGGGCGCGCGCCTTGTCCCAGGAATCGCTTTTCAGCGCGCTCGTGATGCCGAACAGCTTCCTGGAAAGAACCAGCATCGCCATCACGCAATACTCGGCGACCGACTGCGCGTTGCCGCCCGGGATGTTCGACACCATCACGCCGCGCGCAGTCGCGTCGGCCAGCGGCACCAGGTCGGTGCCGGTGCCATGGATCGCCACAGCCCGCACGCGCGGGGCGGCCTGGAAGACGTCGTCCGGCAGCTTGCTGCGGGTGATGATGCCGTCGGCGTCGCGCGCCAGGCGCCGGATGCTCTCCGGGTCGCTGTCGGGCGAGCGCACGACCTCGACGCTGCGCGCGAGCAGGGCCTCGCCTGCGGCGGCGATCGGGTCGACGATCAGGACCCGCTTCACGCTCAGTCGACTTTCAGCTTCGCTTCGGCGACTACCTTGCGCCAGCGGGCGAGGTCGGCGCGCATCAGATCGTCGAGCGCGGCGGCGCCGCCGCTTGCCGGCTCGGCGCCCTGCTGGATGAACTTTTCGCGCAGCGCCGGGCTCTTCAGCGCGGCGTCGGTGGCGGCGCGCAGGCGCAGCAGCGCCGGTCCGGGCGTTGCCGCCGGCGCGAGCAGGGCGTACCAGGTGTCGGACTCGTAGCCACGCACGCCGGCTTCAGCCAGCGTCGGGATGTCCGGTGCGGCGGGAGCACGACGGCTGTTGGTGACGCCGAACGCCTTCATCTTCCCCGCCTTGATGTGCGGCAGGTTCGGCAGCAGGCCGTCGATGATGAGCTGGACCTGGCCGGAGAGGAGGTCGGTGCGCGCCTGCGTGCTTCCCTTATAGGGCACATGAACGAGGTCGACACGCGCCAGCGCCTTGAACAGCTCCATGTTGAGATGCGTTGCCGAGCCGTTGCCCGCAGAACCGTAGTGCAGCGTCTGCTTCTTCGCCAGCGCAACGAGATCCTTCACGTTGTCCGCCGGTACGGAGGGATTGGCGAGCAGCACCTGCCAGGTGTCGGCGGTCTGCGCGATGGAGACGAAGTCCCTCAGCGGGTCGTAGGAGAGTTCCTTGCGCAGGGCTGCGTTGAGCACGTGCGACGGGCTGGTGTGCAGCAGCGTATGCCCGTCCGGGATGCTGCTGGCCACCGCGTCGGTGCCGATGATGCCGCCCGAGCCGGGCCGGTTCTCGACCACCACCACGCCGCCCAGCCGCCTTGCGATCTCCTCGCCGACCAGCCGCGCCAGCGTGTCGCCGGTGCCGCCCGCGGCGAGCGGCACGATGATCCGGATCGGACGATCCGGGAACGCATGGGCAAAGCCCACCAGCAGCCACAACACCAATATTTTTAGCGCGGATCCCATGAGAACACGTCTTGAGAGCGGTCGAGGGCGTAGAAATGCTCGCGGAACTGCGGCAGCGCCTCCGCCGCGATGGCTTCCGCCGTCCAGCCGCCGGCGCGGTGCGCCGTTTTCAGCGGCCGGTTCTGCGACATGAGGAACAGCTCGTTCGCGCGCACCGCGAAAATCTGCCCGGAAACATCCTTGGCTTTATCACTTGATAGAAAGACTGCGAGGGGAGCGATCTTGGACGTCTCCATCGACTTCAGCTTCTCGACGCGCGCCTT
>DASUZH010000119.1:0-2953 GCA_036376975.1 Burkholderiales bacterium
ATGAGGACTCGCGGCTTCTGGCTTCCCTTTCCTTTTATTTTTTCAAGGATGGGGAGCGTGAATCCCGCCGTCTTGCCGGTGCCGGTCTGCGCGGCGCCGAGAAGATCGCGGCCCTGCAGCACGACGGGGATGGCTTGCGCCTGGATGGGGGTGGGAACGGTGTAGCCCTGCTCGGCGACAGCGCGGAGCAGCTCGGCCGACAGGCCGAGTGAATCAAACGACGTACTAATGGATTTCTCCTAGATCGGCCTGTGAAGGGCTAGCCTTCGACCGGTTCAGGCAGATGCGTTCTAGGCTTGTTATTCGAGGTCCAGGATGGACCGAGATCGAAAACGGACTGAGACGCTAACCGGATGTGCGCAACAGCAACCTGGCGCGCATCATACAGGTTTCTCGCGCATCGTGCTGATTTCATTCAGAACCAGCGCGGCGAGGACGATTCCGCCTCCGTAGAGGGCGGCGCTGCCCGGCTGCTCGCCGACGAACAGCCACGCCCACAGCACGCCCAGCAGCACCTCGAGCAAGGCGAGCAGCGCGATCTCCGGCGGCGGCAGGACGCGGCTCACCACGACCATCAGCATGCATGGCACGCCGAGCTGGAACACGCCGAGGAAGGCGAGCAGCGCCAGGTCCTTCGCCGAGGCCTGGAACGGCAGCGCCAGCGGCAGCGCGAGCAGGGCGGAGAGGAAGCCGCCGAGCATGATGGCCGGCACCAGGTCGACGCGCGCCGCCGCCGCGCGCAGCGCGACCAGGTTCGCCGCCGAGGCGAGCGGAATCAGCGCCGCGATCAGCATGCCGGCCAGCTGCCCGCCGACGAAGCCGTCGTGAAACATCCAGGCGATGCCGACCGCCGCCGCGCCCGCGGCGAGCCAGGTCCGCGTCGATACGGCTTCCTTCAGGATGACGAACGAGAGAAAGGCGGTGAGCAGGGGCGCCACGCTCATCACCACCAGCGTGTTCGCCACCGTCGTAAGCGACAGAGCGACGACGAATGCCGTGAACATCACGGCCCACATGACGCCCGAGAAAAGCATCGGCCGGCCGATGCTCGGCTTCTGTCTCGTGAACAGCAGGTAAGCCGCGACGAACACCCCGGCCACCAGGCTGCGCCAGAACACCTGCTCGAACGGCGCCGCGCGCTCCACATGGCGCGTGACGACCCCCGCGGTGCTCCACAGCACCGGGGTGATCAGCATCAGGGCTACCGCCTTTGCGTGAGAAATGGCGCCAACGCCTCGCCGGTGTGCCCGGTCTTCATCTTCTCCGGCGGCCCCGAGTACACCACGCGGCCGCCGCCCGCGCCGCCCTCGGGCCCGAGGTCGACGATCCAGTCGGCCTCGGCGATGACGTCGAGGTTGTGCTCGATCACCACCACCGTGTTGCCGGCGTCGACCAGCCGGTGCAGGACGCGGATCAGCTTCTCGACGTCGGCCATGTGCAGGCCGACGGTAGGCTCGTCCAGCACATACAAAGTAGAAGCAGAATTTGTTTTTGATAGCTCATAAACCAGCTTGATCCTCTGCGCTTCCCCGCCGGACAGGGTGGGGCTCTGCTGGCCGAGCGTCAGGTAGCCGAGGCCGACGTCCTGCAGCAGGCGCAGGCAGCGGTGGATCGAGGGGTGCGCGGCGAAGAACTCGACCGCCTCGTCGACGCTCATCGCCAGCACCTCGCCGACGCTCTTGCCGCGCAGGCGCACGGTCAGCGTCTCGGGGTTGAAGCGCGCGCCGCCGCAAGCCTCGCAGGCGACGCGCACGTCGGGCAGGAAGGACATCTCGATGCGCTTCATGCCCTGGCCTTCGCATTCCTCGCAGCGGCCGCCCTTGGTGTTGAAGGAGAAGCGGCTGCCGCTCCAGCCGCGCACGCGCGCCTCGCTGGTGTCGGCGAACAGGCGGCGGATCGCGTCCCAGAAGCCGACGTAGGTCGCCGGGCACGAGCGCGGCGTCTTGCCGATCGGCGTCTGGTCGACCTCCAGCACGCGCTCGATGCGCTGGTGGTTGCGAACAGCCTTGCAGCCGACGTTCGTTTTGTTGGTCAACGAATCAAACAAGACATCGCGCGCCAGGGTCGACTTGCCTGAGCCGGAGACGCCGGTCACCGCGACCAGCCGGCCGAGAGGGAAGCGCGCGTTGATGCCTTGCAGGTTGTGCAGGCTCGCCTTCTCGACTTCGATGAACGGGTCCTTGCCGTTCACCGGGCGGCGCGGTTGCAGCGGATGCTTCAACGGGTTCTTCAGAAAGCGGCCGGTGACCGAATCCGGATTGCGCGACAGCTCCTCGGCGTCGCCCTCGGCGACCACCTCGCCGCCGAGCTTGCCGGCGCCGGGGCCGAGGTCGAGGACGTGGTGCGCGCGCCGGATGGTGTCCTCGTCGTGCTCCACCACCACCAGCGAGTTGCCCTTCGCCTCCAGCTTCTCCAGCACGTCGAGCAGGATCTTGTTGTCGCGGTGGTGCAGGCCGATGGTCGGCTCGTCGAGGATGTAGCACACGCCGCGCAGGTTGGAGCCGAGCTGCGCGGCGAGGCGGATGCGCTGCGCCTCGCCGCCGGACAGCGTCGGCGCCGAGCGGTCGAGCGTCAGGTAGCCGAGGCCGACCTCCTCGAGGAAGCCGAGGCGCGACTTCAGCTCGGCGACGATGTCGCGGGCGATTTCCGCTTCTCTTCCTTTTGTTTTTATCCTTGAAAACAAACCACGAAGGCCTTCGATCGGCTCGCCCGCGTACTGCGCGATGCTCTTGCCGCGCCAGCGCACGGCGAGCGCCTCGGGGTTGAGGCGGGCGCCGCTGCAAGCCTCGCAGGGCTGGTCGACCTCGAGCCACTCGATCCACGAGTCGAGCACGTTGTCCTCGGCGCCGGTGCGCGCGCGCTCGTCCGACCAGTCGACCTCGTCGATGTTGAGGCCGGTGCCGTAGCACTTGGCGCACCAGCCGTGCTTGGAGTTGTAGGAGAACAGGCGCGG
>DASUZH010000120.1:0-2393 GCA_036376975.1 Burkholderiales bacterium
CGCCCGGCGACGCTGCGCCCGGCGCCGAGAGCGCGCCCGCCGAGCAGGCGCCGAGCCTCGACGACTTTGCGCCGGCGCCCGAAGCGCCGCCCTCCGGCGACCGCGAGCACGACCACGACGAATGGTCGGGCGGCGTCGACAACGGCCCCACCCTGCAGGAGCACCTGCGCTCGCAGCTGATGATCTCGCAGATGGGCGAGCGCGACCGCGCCCTCGCGCACATGATCGTCGACAGCCTCGACGACGACGGCTACTTCAAGATGACCTTCGAGGAGCTCGCCGCGGTGGTGCCGCCCGAGCACGACGTGCGCGCGGAAGACTTCGCCGCTTCGCTGCGCCTGGTGCAGAGCCTCGACCCGGCCGGCGTCGGCGCGCGCTCGCTCGAGGAGTGCCTGTGCCTGCAGCTCGAGGCGCTGCCGCCCGACACGCCGGCGCGCGCGGTCGCGCTGGCGATCTGCCGCGGCCACCCGCCGCTGCTCGGCAACCGCGAGTGGGCGCGCCTGCAGCACGCGGTCGGCTGCGACGAGGCGGCGCTGCACAAGGCGCGCCACCTGATCAAGTCGCTCGACCCGCGCCCCGGCCACCGCTTCGGCGCGCCCGAGGCGCGCTACGTGATCCCCGACGTGATCGTGCGCAAGGTGCGCGACAAGTGGAGCGCCGCCATCAACCCGGCGTCGCTGCCGCGCGTGCGGCTGAACCGCGCCTACGCCGAGGCGATGTCGAGCCGCGGCCAGTCCAACCAGTCGCTCTCGCGCCAGCTGCAGGAAGCGCGCTGGCTGCTGCGCTCGATCGAGCAGCGCTTCGTCACCATCCAGCGCGTCGCCGACGCCATCGTCGCGCGCCAGCGCGGCTTCTTCGAGTACGGCGCGGTGGCGATGAAGCCGCTCACCCTCAAGCTGATCGCCGGCGAGCTCGGCCTGCACGAGTCGACCGTCTGCCGCGTCACCAACAGCAAGTACATGGCGACGCCGCGCGGGCTGCTCGAGTTCAAGCACTTCTTCTCGCGCAAGCTCGCCACCGACTCGGGCGGCGCCGCCTCGGCCACCGCGGTGCGAGCCGTCATGAAGGAAATGATCGACGCCGAGGACCCGCGCGCGCCGCTGTCCGACGCCGAGCTGGCGCGGCTGCTCGCGCAGCAGGGCCTGCGCGTCGCCCGCCGCACCATCACCAAGTACCGCGCGCTGATGCGCCTGCCGAGCGTCGACGTGCGCCGACTGGAAATGAGGAAAGGAGCCTGACATGGCACGCATCGTCTGCGGCTTGTTCGATGAAACCTTGAAGGCCGACGCCACCCTGCAAGCACTGCAGGGCGCCGGCATCCCGCGCTCGGACGTCGACTCCTTCAATACCCTGCCGCCGGGCCAGAACGCACTGACCCCGATCGGCGGCGACTCGCACAGCGACGCCGGCGCGCGCAAGGCCGGCGCCGGGGCGGCCATCGGCGCCGCTATCGGCGGCGCCGCCGGCGCGCTGATCGCCTTCCTCGCCGCCCGCATGGAGCTCCTCCCCAGCGGCGAGTGGACCGCCGTCTCCATGGTGTTCGCCGCCGCGCTCGGCGCCTACGTCGGCTCGTTCATGGGCGCGATGGCGAAGATGCGCCATGGCAACCAGCGCAATGCGACGAAGGAGCACCCGGTCGAGACCCCCGCCGGCCGCATGGTCGCCGTGCGCGTCGAGAACCACGAGATGGACTCCCTCGCGGTCGAGATCCTCGGCCGCAACGGCGCGCGCCGCCTCTGGCGCGCCGAAGGCACCTGGCGCGACGGCTCCTGGCTGGACTTCGATCCGCGCGGCCGCCTGGTCGCGGTGTGAGGCCTGCTTGCACGCCCTCCTCCTCACCTGGGATCTGTCGGCCCGCAAGCCGGAGGTCATCTCCGCGCTGAGGAAGTACGTCGCCAGCGAGTCCTGGGGCCGCTACCGCGACGTGCCAGGCCTGGTCGAGAAAACCTGGTTCTCCGACGAGAAGGCGATGCTGTTCGGCGCATTCTATTTGTGGGAGACGGCGATCGCGCTCGAGCGCGAGCTGGCCGATCCCCACAGCATCGAGGAGCTCACCGGCGTGAAGCCCACGGTACATCGCTTCGAGGTCGAAGCGATCCAGGAAGGCGAGCATCAGACCGACAACCGCTTCGCCGCCGGCAAGGCCTGGTCCCCCGATGCCGGCGCCCTCCTCACTTCCCGCTGAAGTGATTCGCAAGCTCTCCTCGGGCGGCTACCGCCTCTACTCCCGCAAGAAGAACCCCTCCACCGGCAGGCGCCGCAACCTCGGCACCTTCAAGACCCTCGCCGCCGCCAAGAAGCACGAGCGCGCCGTCCAGTACTTCAAGCGCCACACGTAGCTTCTGGTGGGGCAGCTCGGGTTTATCCAGCAATCCGTAGCCCGTAGCAATCAA
>DASUZH010000121.1:0-4768 GCA_036376975.1 Burkholderiales bacterium
AGGGCGGCTCGGACTACGCGCGCAAGCTGCTCGCCATGATGCGCCAGCGCTTCGGCGGGCACGCGGTCAAGAAGGAAGCGTGATCGTCGTCGTGATGGGCGTCGCCGGGTCGGGCAAGACGACCATCGGCGAGGCGCTGGCGCACGAGCTGGGCTGGCGCTACCTCGACGCCGATGAGTATCACCCCGCGGCGAACGTCGCCAAGATGGCCGCCGGCACGCCGCTGCAGGACGCGGATCGCTGGCCCTGGCTGCAGAAGATCAACGCGGTGGTGAAGGAGCAGCGCGACGCCGTGCTCGGCTGCTCGGCCCTGAAGGAGTCCTACCGCGGGCGCCTCACCGACGGAGTGCTGGAGTTCCGCATCGTCTACCTGCGCGGCAGCTTCGAGCTGCTCAGCCGGCGCGCCGCGCAGCGCAAGCACCGCTTCATGCCCGCTTCGCTGCTGAAGAGCCAGTTCGAAACCCTCGAGCCGCCGCGCGGCGCGATCGAGGTCGACGTAGCGCAGCCGGTGGCCGACTGCGTACGCCGGATCCTCGTCGCGCTCGGCCACTAGCCCGGCCCGCCCTGCTCGAACAGCCGCAGCTGCACCGCGCGCATCACGGCCGCGGCCCCGGTGTGCACATCGAGCTTGCGGTACGCATTCTTGATGTGGCTGGTCACCGTGTGCTCGGAGATTCCCAGGCAGGTGCTGATCTTCCGGTAGGTGCAGCCGGAGGACAGCAACCGCAGCACCGCGATCTCGCGCGAGGTCAGCATGGCGGCTCCCCTCTCCTTTTCGCCTAGTTGCCGATGTGGACCTGGTAGCGCGCGCCGTTGGAGAAGATGCACGTGCCGGCGCCCTGCTGCGGCGAGCTCATCTGGTAGTCGCAGCTCATGAACGCGCCGGTCGGGCCGTACGCGCTCGCCACTCCCTTGCGCGAGTCGCCCGAGACGCGCGTCGCTTCGCCGACCAGCGTCTCGCCGTGGTAGTTGAGCTGGAAGCGGCCCTTGCCGTTCATCATGTTCGTCACGGTGCCGGACACCATCCCGGTCTGGGTGGCGAGCTCGTTGGACGGGTACAGCCGCGCGTGCAGCACTTTCGGCATCGCCGGCTGCCCGGAATGCGCCGGCTGCACAGACGGGTGCTGGCCCGGGAAGGCCGGCGCCGGCGAGATCGGAATGTAGGCCGCCGGGTATCCGTCGGGCCCCACCGGCACCACGTAACAGCCGCTGAGAGAAAGCGACGCCGCGGACGCGGCAACCAGCGCTTTGATGCTTGCTTGCGTTTTCATGACCATCCCCCGCTTATGTGATCCAGGGCGGCGCCCTGGTGGAGCCATGCTCGCGGCGCGGGGGATGCACACGGCTTATGGCCCGCCTACAAATGGCTTACAGTAAAGGGGCTGGGGAGCAAACCTGAGGCCAAACAGGGGGTTGGGGAGGGCCGATGAGCGACAGCGCCTATCCGGACGCATTGCCCGGGCAGTACCGGCTGCACTGGTACGTGCTCGAGCGCGTCCTCGGCCAGGGCGGCTTCGGCATCACCTACCTCGCGCGCGACACCAACCTCGACCAGCCGGTCGCGATCAAGGAGTTCCTGCCGGCCGAGGTCGCTTCGCGGCGCCCCGACGCGGCGGTACGCGCGCGCACCGCCGAACACGACGAGCGCTACCGCTCGGGGCTCGACCGCTTCATCCGCGAGGCACGCACGCTGGCGCGCTTCGACCATCCGAACATCGTGCGCGTGCACTCGGTGTTCGAGCACAACGGCACCGCCTACATGGTGATGCGCTTCGAGGAGGGCGAGACCCTCGCCGCCTGCCTCGAGCGGCGCCACGCGCTTCCCGAGGCCGACCTGATGCGCGTGCTGCTGCCGGTGCTCGACGGCCTCGAGCTGGTGCACGGCGCCGGCTTCATCCACCGCGACATCAAGCCCGACAACATCCACCTGCGCCCCGACGGCACCCCGGTGCTGCTCGACTTCGGCTCGGCGCGCTACGCGCTCGGCCAGCCGCGCACCATGACCATCCTGGTGGCGCCGGGCTATGCGCCCTTCGAGCAGTACTACAGCACCGCCGAGAGCCAGGGGCCGTGGACCGACATCTACAGCCTCGCCGCCACCTGCTACCGCGCCATCGCCGGGCGGCCGCCGATGGACGCCATCGCGCGCAGCAAGGGGATCCTCGGCAGCGCGAAGGAGGTGATGGTGCCGGCGGCGGCGGTCGGCGCCGGCCGCTACTCCGAGTCGCTGCTGAAGGCGATCGACGCCGGCCTTGCATTCTCGGAGCAACAGCGCCCGCAGAGCATCGCGGAGTGGCGCAAGGCGCTGCACAGTGCCGCGGCGCCCGCGCCTGCGCCCCGCACCGCGACGCCCGCCTCGCGGCCCGCGCCGGATCCCGCGCCCCAGGCCGCCGCGCGCAGGCCGGGCTGGCTGCCGCCGATACTGTGGGCGGGCGCCGGCGCTGCCCTGCTCGGCGCGGTCCTCGCCCTGCCCCAGTTGATGCGACCCGCGGCCAATACCCCGCCGCCGCCGGCCGCCGTCGCGGCTGCGCCCGCGCCGGTCACGCCGCAGGCCGACGACGCCACGCGCAAGCGGCTCGAGGCGCTCGAGGCGCAGCTCGCCGAGGAGCGCCGGCGCAGGGAAGCCGCCGAGCGCGCCGAAGCCGAGCGCAAGCGCGTCGCCGAGCGTCCCCGCCCTGCGCCGGTCGCAAGCCAGCCGGCGAAGAAGCCGCCGCCGGCGCGCGAGGAGGCGAAGCCGCAACCGGTGCCCGTGCCGGTGGTGACGGCGGCCGTGGCGCCGCCGCCTGCTCCGGCGCCCGCACCCGTGCCGGCGCCAGCGCCGCCGGCGGTCAAGGCCGAGCCGCGCCCGGCGGATCCGATGGCGCTCGCCGAAGCGGCGCGCGCGCGCGGAGACAACGCGGAGATGGTGGCGCAACTGCGACGCGCCGCCGCGCAGGGCAACGCCGAGGCCAACTTCCGCCTCGGCGACGTGTACGCCACCGGGCGCGGCCAGCCGCAGAACAACCTGCAGGCCTACGTCTACTTCAGCCTCGCCGCCCTCGACGGGCACGCGGCCGCCGGACCGCGGCGCGACGCGCTCACCGCGCTGCTGCAGCCGGCGGAAATCCAGCAGGCGGACCGCCTGGTGCGCGAGCGGCGACGATCGAGCAATGAGCGCAAGGGCTAAGCGCGCAGCCGCGTGCCTCGCGCTGGCCGCGCTGGCCGGCTGCGCGACCGACGCGCGCATCAAGAGCGCTATCGAGGAGGTCAACCGCGAGTTCAAGGCCCAGTACGAGGAAATCCTCTCGACGCAGGGCACGCGCGAGTTCAGGGCGCCCGCGGCCGAGACCTTCCCCGCCGTGCAGGCCGCCCTCACGCGCCTGGGAATGCGGCTGGAGAGCCGCGACCCGGAGCTCGGCTACCTCGGCTTCGCCGCGCCCGCGCCGACGCCGCTCAACGACGAGGAATGGCAGATGGTGGCGAAGGCCGACCTGCCGATGATGCAGAACCTCGCCGCGCGCCACATCGGGCTGCCGGCGTACTTCATTTCCTTCGAGCCGCAGGGCCTCGAAATCGTGATCAACGCCACCGTCATCGCGGAGGGCCGGCGCTCCGAGGTGTCGCTCACCGCGCGCATGCGTCAGGTCAAGCCGCCGCCCTCCGGCATGCCGCGCCGCGACTACGCGCCGCCCACCGGCGTGCGCATCGCGCTGGAGAAGATCTGGGCGGAGATCGAGCGCGAGCTGAAGGTCAAGGGCCGGCCGATTTAAGCTCGGCCAGCACCGCCTGCGTCTCCGCCGACGGGTTGGACTTCAGCCGCGCCGCCAGCGTGGTGCGCAGGCGCTCATAGGTGGCGGTGGCCTCGGCGACCTCGCCGCTGCGCTGGTAGCACAGCATCAGGTTGCGGTACGGCGCCTCGAATACCGGATCGGACTCGATCAGCCGCAGGTAGCAATCGGCCGCCGCCTCGCGCTCGCCGGCTTCCTCGTGGCGGCGCGCGACCCGCGTCAGGCAGCGCAACAGCTTGGCGCGCACCTGCTCGCGGCAGGCGATGTAGCTCGCCTGCTCGGATTCGTCGGGCAGGAACGGTCCGCGGTAGAGCGCGAACGCCTCGGCCTCCAGCTCGCGCAGCGCCTCGGCGTCGGGCTGCGGGGCGCGCAGCGCCGCATCGAAATCGCCCAGCACCTGGTCGAGCGCCCAGGCGTCGGCCCACACCAGCGCAGGATTGAGCGTCAGCCGCCCGTCGCGCAGCAGCAGCGCATCCTCCGCGCCGAGCAGCTTGCGCAGGCGGTGCAGCGTCGCGGTGAGCGAGTTGTGCGCGTAGTCTGCGTCGACGTGCGGCCACAGCGCGTCGGCCACCTGCTCGGCGCGCACCCCGCTGCCGCCGAGCGCGAGCAGAACCTTGAGCAGCTCCATCGGCCGGCCCGGCCCCTTGCCGGCGAACTCGACCGCGCCCTCGGCGCGCAGCAGCTGGAAAGCGCCGAAGCTGCGCACCCGCAGCGGCCACGGCCAGTCGGTCACTCGGAACGGCAGCTGGCTCGGCGCGAGCTTGCAGGCGCGCGCCAGCGTGCGCGCGAACTCCGGCTCGATCTTCTCGCGCAGCGCCAGCACGCACAGGTCGGCCAGCGGCCGCGGCTGCCATGCCGGCACGTGGTGGAAGCCCTGCTCGCGCCCGATCGCGAAGGCCTCGCGCAGCGGCTCGAGCGCCGCGGCGGCCTGCCCGCGACGATGGGCGGCCGCCGCCGTCGCAGTGCGCACCGCGAAGGCCAGCGCCGGCCGGGCGACGCGC
>DASUZH010000122.1:0-5442 GCA_036376975.1 Burkholderiales bacterium
GCGTCAAGCCTTTCCACGCGCCAGCCGCCGTTCGGAAAGGAAAGCGCCCAGCCCGGCGAGCGCGGCCGCGGTCGCCAGCGGGCGGGCGCTGCCGTCGAAGGCCGCGCCGAGGAGCGTGCTGACCAGCGCGCCGCAGACGAAGGCGAGGGCGCCGAGCAGCGAAGAGGCGGCGCCGGCGGTCGCCGCGAACGGCGACAGCGCGGTGGCGGTGGCGTTCGAGGTGATCAGCGCGGTGCCGGCGAGGAACACCATGAAAGGCAGCACCACCGCGGTCCAGTGCGCGACGCCGCTCCAGGCGAACAGCGCCGCCAGCAGGCCGGAGCCCAGCGCGAGCGCGGCGCCGGCGCGCATCAGCGCGCCCATCCCCAGCCGCATCACCAGGCGGCTCGACAGCCAGGCGCCGCTGATCTGGCCGAGCATCACCAGCGCGAACATCCAGCCGTAGTCGGGCGTCGAGACGCCGAGCCCGCGCACCAGGGTGAACGCAGAGTTCGACACCCAGGCGAGGATGCCGATCTGGCCGCAGACCAGGAGCAGGAACGGCGGGTAGAAGCGCCGGTCGCGCAGGATGCCGGCGAAGCTGCCGGCGATGGCGAGCGGATGGATCGAGCGGCGCGGCTGCGGCGCGGTCTCGCGCAGCCGCGCGGCGGTGGCGGCAAGCAGCACCGCGGCGGCGAAGGCGAGGCCCCAGAACACCGCCTGCCAGCCCCAGCGGCCGGCGAGCTGGGCGCCGGCGAGCGGCGCCGCGATCGGCACGATGCTGAACACGATGGCGACGCGCGCCAGCATGCGCGCCGCCTGCTCCTGCACGTGCAGGTCGCGCACGATCGAGCGCACGATCACCGCGCCGCTCGACATGGCGACGCCCTGGGCGAGGCGCGCCAGGGCGACGGCGGCGATCGACTCGATCAGCGCCGCGGCCAGCGAGGCGGCGAGCATGGTGGCGAGCCCGGCGAGCAGCACCGGCTTGCGGCCGAAGCGGTCGGAGAGCGGGCCCCAGAACAGCATGCCGGCGGCGAGGCCGATGAAGTACGCGGTCAGGGTGAATTGCCCGGCGCTCACCGTCGCGCCGAGCGAGCGGGTGAGCTCGGGCAGCGCCGGCACGAACAGATCGGTGCCGAGCGCGGGCAGCGCCATGAGGATTCCGAGCAGCAAAAGCGACGGCGGGAGCGGGGGATTATTCAAGATAGGATTCGATTCTAATGACGAAGCTGATGCAGGGCTTTCCGCCGGCGGCTGGTTCGCAGGTCACGCTTGCCAACTGGCGCACGCCGCCTTTCAGCCGCTGGGCGTTCCAGCACGTGCGCGAGATCGTGCCGTCGGCCGACATCGCCAACGACCCGGCCAGGGTGCGGCCGCTCGAGCCGGCGCCGGCGGCGCTCGGCGTCGACGGCAAGCTCGCCGCGACCGACACCGACGCGCTGGTCGTGCTGCACCGGGGCAAGCTGGTGTACGAGCGCTACGCGAACGGCATGACCGCGGACACGCCGCACATCCTGATGTCGGTGTCGAAGTCGATGCTCGGCCTGCTGGCCGGCGTGCTGGCGGAGCGGGGCGTGCTCGACCTGGAGCGCGACGTCACGCACATCGTGCCGGAGCTCGCCCGCACCGCGTACCGCGGCGCGAGCCTGCGGCAGCTCCTCGACATGCGGGCGGGCATCCTGTGGGACGAGGACTATCACGCCGTGTCGGGGCCGATCGTCGAGTACCGCAAGTCGACCAACTGGAACCCGCTCGGGCCGGGCGAGGCGCCTTCGGATCTGCGTTCGTTTTTCGAGAAATTGGCTTCAAACGATGGAATTCATGGGGGACGCTTCCACTACGTCTCGCCGAACACCGACCTGCTGGGCTGGGTGATCGAGCGCGCCGCCGGCCGGCGCTACGCAGATCTCATGTCCGAGTGGGTCTGGAAGCCCGCGGGCGCCGAGCGCAGCGCCTATATCACCGTCGACCGCCTCGGCGCGCCGCGCTGCGCCGGCGGCATGTGCTCCACCGCGCGCGACCTGGCGCGCGTCGGGCAGGCGATGGTGGACGGCTTGCTGCCCACGGCCTGGATCGACGACATCGAGTCGAACGGCGACCCGGCGGCCTGGCAGGCCGGCGCCTTCGTCGAGCTGTTCCGCGGCGCGCCGATCCACTACCGCAGCAAGTGGTACGTGCTGCGCGGCGACGCGCCGGCGCTGTTCGGCTTCGGGGTGCACGGCCAGCTGCTGCTCGTCGACCGCCGCAAGCAGGTGGTGGTCGCCAAGTTTTCCTCGCAGGACCTGCCGCTCGACGCGCAGCGCATTCCCGACTCGCTGCAGCTCGCGCAGGAGATCAGGAGCCGCCTTGCGGGCTGAGGGGCGCTGGCAATTCTGGATCGACCGCGGCGGCACGTTCACCGACGTCGTCGCGCGCCGGCCGGACGGCTCGCTGGCGACCCACAAGCTCCTTTCGGAGAACCCTGAGCGCTACGCCGACGCTGCGATCGCAGGCATTAAAGAATTACTTTCAATAAAACAAAATCAAGACATCCCTGCGGGCATGATCGAAGCGGTCAAGATGGGCACCACCGTCGCGACCAACGCCCTGCTCGAGCGCAAGGGCGAGCGCACGGCGCTGTTCATCACCCGCGGCTTCCGCGACGCGCTGCGCATCGCGTACCAGAACCGGCCGCGCATCTTCGACCGGCGCATCGTCCTGCCGGAGATGCTCTACGAGCAGGTGTTCGAGGTGGAGGAGCGCATCGGGGCGCGCGGCGAGGTGCTGCTGCCGCTCAACGCCGACAAGCTGCGCACCGACCTGAAGAACGCCTACGGCTACGGCTTCCGCTCGGTCGCCATCGCCTTCATGCACGGCTACCGCTTCCAGCGGCACGAGCGCCTGGCGGCCGAGCTGGCGAAGCGGGCCGGCTTCGAGCAGATCTCGGTCTCGCACCGGGTCAGCCCGCTGATGAAGCTGGTCGGCCGCGGCGACACCACGGTGGTCGACGCCTACCTGTCGCCGATCCTGCGGCGCTACGTCGGGCAGGTGGCGGGCGAGCTCGGCGGCGTGCGGCTGCTGTTCATGCAGTCGAACGGCGGGCTCGCCGACGCGCAGCGCTTCCAGGGCAAGGACGCGATCCTGTCGGGGCCGGCCGGCGGCATCGTCGGCGCGGTGCGCACCGCCGCCGCGGCCGGCGTGCAGCGCATCATCGGCTTCGACATGGGCGGCACTTCGACCGACGTGTCGCACTACGCCGGAGAGTTCGAGCGCGAGTTCGAGACGCGCGTGGCGGGGGTGCGCATGCGCGCGCCGATGATGAGCATCCATACCGTCGCCGCCGGCGGCGGCTCGATCCTGCGCTTCGACGGCGCGCGGTACAGGGTTGGCCCCGAGTCGGCGGGCGCCAACCCGGGGCCGGCCTGCTACCGGCGCGGCGGCCCGCTCACCGTCACCGACGCCAACTTGATGCTCGGCAAGATCCAGCCGAAGTATTTTCCCAAGGTGTTCGGCAGGGACGGCAACCAGGCCCTCGATGCCGCGGTGGTGAAGGAGAAGTTCATCGGCCTAAACCAGGACCGGCCGGTGGAGGAGATCGCGGAAGGGTTCGTGCAGATCGCGGTCGGCAACATGGCCAACGCGATCAAGCACATCTCGGTGCAGCGCGGCCACGACATCACCGCCTACACGCTGTGCTGCTTCGGCGGCGCGGCCGGGCAGCACGCCTGCATGGTGGCGGACGCGCTGGCGATGAAGCGGGTCTTCATCCATCCGCTCGCAGGCGTGCTGTCGGCGTACGGCATGGGGCTGGCCGACCAGGTCGCCATCCGCCAGCAGGCGGTCGAGGCGAAGATCGATCCGGCGGCGCTCGCCGCGCTGGCGGCGACGCTCGCCACCGAGGCGAAGGCCGAGCTGCTCGCGCAGGGCGTCGCGGCGGGGAAGATCGCGACCTCGGCAAAGGCGCACGTGAAGTACGAGGGTACCGATACCTCGCTGCTGATCCCCCTCGGCACGCGCGAGGAGATGACCGAGCGCTTCGAGGCGGCCTACCGCAAGCAGTTCTCCTTCCTGATGCCCGGCCGCGCGCTGATCGCCGAGGCGATCTCGGTCGAGGCCGCGGGCGGCGGCGAACCCTTCAAGGAAGCAAAGCTTGGGGAAAGACCCGCCGCCGGGCCGGCGGAGACGGTGAAGATGTTCAGCGGCGGCCGCTGGCACGACACGCCGGTCTACCGCCGCGAGGAGCTGGCGCCCGGGCAGCGCATCGACGGCCCCGCCATCATCGCCGAGGCGAACGCCACCACGGTGGTGGAGCCAGAGTGGCGGGCGCAGGTCACGTCGTTGAATCATCTGCTCCTGGAAAGGACGGTTTCCAGAAAAAAGCAGGTTGCGGTCGGCACCTCGGTCGACCCGGTGATGCTGGAGATCTTCAACAACCTCTACATGTCGATCGCCGAGCAGATGGGGCTGCGCCTGCAGAACACCGCCTACTCGGTCAACATCAAGGAACGCCTGGACTTTTCCTGCGCCCTGTTCGACGCCGCAGGCAACCTGATCGCCAATGCGCCGCACATGCCGGTGCACCTGGGCTCGATGGGCGAGTCGATCAAGACCGTGATCCGGCTGAACGCCGGCAAGATGAAGTCCGGCGACGTCTACGTCCTCAACGCGCCCTACAACGGCGGCACGCATCTTCCCGACGTCACGGTGATAACGCCTGTCTTCTCTTCCTCCAACGAAGTGCTTTTCTATGTCGGTTCCAGGGGCCATCACGCCGACATCGGCGGCATCACGCCCGGCTCCATGCCGCCCGGGTCGAAGGTGGTCGAGGAGGAAGGCGTGCTGATCGACAACTTCCTGCTGGTCGAGCAGGGCCGTTTTCGCGAGGCGGAGGTGCGCGCCCTGCTGGCTTCCGGCAGTTACCCGGTGCGCAACGTCGAGCAGAACATCGCCGACCTGCGCGCCCAGGTGGCCGCCAACGAGAAGGGCGCGCAGGAGCTGCACCGCATGGTCGAGCACTTCGGCCTCGACGTGGTGCGCGCCTATATGCGCCACGTGCAGGACAACGCGGAGGAATCGGTGCGCCGCGTCATCACGCGGCTGAAGGATGGGCAGTTCACCCTGCCGCTGGACAACGGCGCGCAGATCCGGGTGGCGATCCGGGTCGACGCGGGGGGCCGCAGCGCCGAGATCGACTTCACCGGCACCTCGCCGCAGCAGGAGAACAACTTCAACGCGCCGCGCGCGGTCTGCATGGCGGCGGTGCTGTACGTGTTCCGCACGCTGGTGAACGACGACATCCCGCTCAATGCCGGCTGCCTGAAGCCCCTGCGCGTGACCATCCCGGAGGGCTCGATGCTCAACCCGAACCCGCCGGCCTCGGTGGTGGCGGGCAACGTGGAGACCTCCACCTGCATCACCAACACGCTCTACGGCGCGCTGGGCGTGATGGCGGCGGGGCAATGCACCATGAACAACTTCACC
>DASUZH010000123.1:0-6409 GCA_036376975.1 Burkholderiales bacterium
CCCAGGACACGAAGCACGCCGACTCGATGATGCACAAGACCGCCACCGTCGACTACGCGGTGGTGGTGAAAGGCGAGATCTACGCGGTGATGGAAAAAGGCGAGACGCTGCTCAAGGCCGGCGACGTGCTGGTGCAGCGCGGCACCAACCACTCCTGGAGCGTGCGCGGCAAGGAGCCCGCACTGGTCGCCTTCGTGCTGGTCGGCGCGGAGCCGCTCAAATGAAGGTAGGCGTGATCGGCCTAGGCATCATGGGCTCGGCGATGTCGGCCAACCTGGCGAAGAACGGCTTCAAGGTCTACGGCTACGACGTGCTGCCGAAGGCCCGTGCCGCCCTGAAACGTGCCGGCGGAATTCCCGAGGAGAATGTTTTTTCGAAAGCAAGGATCATCATCACGTCCCTTCCAAGCGCCGATGCGCTTCACGAGGTCTGCAAGGCGGCCGAAGGGAAAGGCGCGGTGGTGATTGAAACCAGCACGCTACCGATCAAGGACAAGGTCAAGGCGAGGAACACCCTCAGGGAGAAAGGCATCACCCTGCTCGACTGCCCGCTGTCGGGCACCGGGGCGCAGGCGAAGGTAGGCGACCTGGTGGTGTTCGCGAGCGGCGACAAGGGCGCGTACAGGAAAGCGATTCCCGTCATGAAGGGCTTCTCGCGGGCGCAGCAGTACGTCGGCGAGTTCGGCAACGGCAGCAAGATGAAGTTCGTCGCCAATCTGATGGTGGCGATCCACAACGTTTCCGCCGGCGAGGCGTTCGCGCTCGGCATCAAGGCCGGCCTGCGGCCGAAGGACATCTTCGACGTGCAGGCCAACAGCGCCGGCAGCTCGCGCATGTTCCAGGTGCGCGGCCCGATGATGGTGAAGGGGCGCTACGACGACGTGACGATGAAGAACGAGGTGTGGCAGAAGGACATGAAGATCATCGGCGACTACGCGCGCAAGCTGGGCGTGGCGACGCCCACCTTCCGCGCCTCGGCCGGCGTCTACAAGGCCGCCATGGCGCAGGGCTACGCCAAGCAGGATACCGGCGCGGTGTGCGCGGTGCTGGAGAAGCTGAGCGGCCTACGCCGGCGCTGAGCCCTGCCGGCGCGCGATCAGCCACGCCGCCAGCAGGCCGATGATCAGCGAGCCGAGGACGCCGGCGGCCAGCAGCGAAAGCATGATGCGCGTCTCGGCCTCCACTTCCCGTTCCGGGATGCCGATGCCCAGCGTCCAGCCGCTCACGGGCGAGGTGACGTAGGCCGTGTAGGTCGGCCGCCCGTCCAGGTTGCGGCCGTGGAACCAGCCTTCGTGCGCCCGCTCGGTCGCCTCGCGGATGCTGTCCGATGCCGGCACGCCGGCCGGCACCGGGGGAATGCGGGCAACCACGCGGTGCTCGCGGTCGACGACGCCGATGAACCAGCCCTCCGGCAGGCGCTGGGCTTCCAGCAGCGCGCCGACCTGCGCAAGGTTGAGCGGCGCCGACAGCACGTAGCGAATCTCGCCTCCCAGCACGACGGGAACGCGCACGCGCGCGGTGGGCCGCTGCACCACCGTGCCGGCCGCGATGCTGCCGACGACCGGCCGGCCGGTGCGCACGACGGCGTCGAAGGACTCCTCGTCGACGGCCTGGCTGAACGGCTCCGGCTTGCCGAAGTTGTAGACCGCGTTGGAGATCTGCATCTTGTCGGCGCTCGCCAGCCCGATGTTCACCCATGCCGGCTGCGTGCGCAGCACCTGCTGTGACTCGGCGTGGAACGCCTGCAGGTTGCCCGCGACGAGGTGCTTCGACGCGGCGAGGGTCTCGAGCGAGGCTATCGAGGCGCGCAGGTGGGCGTCCACCGCGCTCAGCACCGCGCGCGCCCGCCCGATCGCGTCGCGCTCCAGCTGCTCGCGCTCGTGCTCCAGCAGGAGCGACGCCGCCAACATGGCGGCCGCGGCCACCGGCAGCAGCGTGCCGGCGACGAGGAGAAACAGGCGGGAGCGCAGAGTCACGGGCCTCCTATAATAACCGGCACGCACAGGAGGACGCCGTGGAGGATCGCACGCAGAGCTGGAAGAACATCCGCACCTGGACGCGCGCGGAAATGATGAAGCGCGTCGCGCGTTTCGCCAAGCTGAAGGGCTCCGACGGTGGCCTGCCCGACAGCCCGCTGCCCGAGTGCCGCCGCAAGCTGTATGCGGTAATCGGGTTTGAAAACCCGAAATCAAACGAAAAGTCGGTCACTTCGCCAGTGGGCGACGACGCGTCGTCCAAGCCGGCGATTCCCATCGCCGAGGGCTTCAACCTCGGCTACTGCAAGGCGAAGCCCGGCAAGGGCCCGCTGATGCACAACCACGACACCAACGAGACCTTCATCGCCATGACCGGGCGCTGGCGCTGCGAATGGAACGAAGGCGACGCGATGGAGTACGTCGACCTGAATCCCTACGACGTGATCTCGTTTCCCACCGGCGTGGCGCGGCGCTTCATGAACGTCACCTACGACGAGCCCGGCCGCGAGCACCTGCTGATGTTCATCATCGGCGGCGACCAGCCGCAGGCCGAGTTCACGCCGCTCGCGATGCAGCGCTGCGAGGAGTGGCAGAAGAAGGGCAAGCAGCGCTGATGCGGGTCTGGCCGGCGCTCGGCGCGCTCGCGCTGGCGGGTTGCGCCACCTATTACGCCGCCGCGCGCCTCGACGAGCGCTACGGGGCGCCCGATCCGGCGCGCTTCGACAAGGCGGCCGCGCCCGCCAACGCGGGCCTCGACTACCACTCGCAGGTTCGCACGGTCCTCGACAACCGCTGCACGGTCTGCCATGGCTGCAACGACGCGCCCTGCCAGCTCAGCCTCTCCACCTGGCAGGGCGTGACGCGCGGCGCCAACCGCGCGCAGGTCTACGCCACGCGCGTGCTCGACGCGGAGCCGACGCGCCTGTTCTTCGACGCGCAGAGCAACTCCGAGTGGCGCAGGAAAGGCTTCTATCCGGTGCTCAACGAGCGCGCCGCCACGCCGGAAGCCGACCGCGAGGCGGGCGTGCTCTACCGCCTGCTGCGCCTCAAGCAGAGGAACCCGTCGCCGGAGGAAGGGCCGCTGCCGAAGGGGATGTTCGATTTCTCGCTCGACCGCGCGCAGCAATGCCCCGCGATCGAGACGATGGACGAGTACGAGCGCAAGTACCCGCATTGGGGCATGCCTTACGGCCTGCCGGCGCTGACCCAGGACGAGCACGACGCGCTCGCGCGCTGGATCGAGGCCGGCGCGCCCGCCTCGGCCGCGCCGCCGCTGCCGGTGGCTTACGCCCGGCGCGTCGCGCGCTGGGAGGCGTTCCTCAACGGCAACAGCCTGAAGGCGCGCCTCTCCAGCCGCTACATCTACGAGCACTGGTTCATCGGCAACCTCTACTTCGACGACCTGCCCGGCGAGGAGTACTTCCAGCTGGTGCGCTCGAAGACGCCGCCCGGCGAGCCGATCGAGGTGATCGCCACGCGCCGGCCCTATGACGACCCCGGCGTCGAGCGCGCCTATTACCGGCTGCGCCGCGTCACCGAAACGCCGCTCGCGAAGACGCACATGCCCTACGCGCTGAACGAGGCGCGCATGGCGCGGCTCAAGGCCCTGTTCCACGATGCGCCCTACGAGGTGAGCGCCCTGCCGTCGTACGAGCCCGCGGTGGCCTCCAATCCGTTCGTGGCTTTCCGCGAGTTGCCGGTGGAGGCGCGCTACCGCCTGATGCTGGAGGAATCGCAATTCACGCTGATGGGCTTCATCAAGGGCCCGGTGTGCCGCGGCCAGGTGGCGGTCGACGTGATCAACGACCATTTCTGGGTGATGTTCGAGCAGCCGCACGCCGGACGCTCCGAAGTCACCGCGGAGTTCCTCGCGCGCGAGCTCGGCAACCTGCGCCTGCCCGCCGAGGTCGAGGACTCCGCCCCGCTGCTGAAGTGGCGGCGCTTCGCGGCGCACGAGGCCGCCTATCTGAACGCGAAGAGCGCGCTGCTGGACCAGGCCTTCCCAAGCGGCCCGACCCTGGAGCTGTTATGGGATGGCGATGGCCGCAACCCCAACGCCGCGCTCACCGTGGTGCGCCATTTCGACAGCGCCTCGGTGGTGCAGGGCCTGCTCGGCGACCGGCCGCAGACGGTGATGATCATCGGCTACCAGCTGCTGGAGCGCATCCACTACCTGCTGGTGGCGGGATTCGACGTGTACGGCAACGTCGGCCACCAGCTGACCACGCGCCTGTACATGGACTTCCTGCGCACCGAGGGCGAGATGAACTTCTTCTCCTTCCTGCCGCTCGCCAACCGGCAGTCGGTGCACGACCGCTGGTACCGCGGCGCCGACCGCGCCTCGATCGCGCAGCTGTGGGATACGCGCGCCTATTTCCCGCGCGAGACCGGCGTGCGCTATGCCACCTCCGACCCGCTCGGCGAGCTCTACGGCATGATGAAGAAGCACGTGGCGCCGGTGAGCAGGCCGCGCTATGCGCTCTCCACCAGCGGGCTGGGCGCGGCGTCGCTGCGCGAGATCGAGCGGCTGGCCTCGCTGCGCGGGCGCAGCCTGGCGCACCTGCCGGAGGCGTCGATCCTCACGGTGCGCGGCTTCGGCGGCGACCGCCATTTCAGCCTGATCGCCAACCGCGCGCACAGCAACGTCGCCGAGCTGTTCGACGAGGCCGAGCGCCGCCTGCCCGACGAAGACAGCCTGCTGGTGGCGAACGGCTTCATCCCCGCCTATCCGAACGCCTTCTTCGTCGTCGAAGCCGGGCAGCTGCCGCGCTTCGTCGACGCGGTGTCGCGCCTCGGCTCGGAGGCCGACTATGCGGCCCTTGCCGCCGCCTACGGCGTGCGCCGCACCGACGGGCGCTTCTGGGCGCACAGCGACGCGCTGCACATCGCCTGGCGCCGCGCGCAGCCGAAGGAAGCCGGGCTGTTCGACTACAACCGCTTCGAGAACAGGTGAGCCAGGCTGCGCGCGAGCACGGTCGCGACGACCAGCGCGGCCGCTGACAGCGCGGCGCCGGCCACCGCCCTGGCAGGCGTCGACGGATGGTCCTGCGCGTAGCGCGTGGCGGCGTAGGCAAGCGCGTCGAGCGGAAACGTGAACGCCCACCAGGCCGGGCCGAACGGCCAGCGCCAGAAGCGGCGCGCATGGAACGCGAGACCCGAGCAGGCCAGCAGGGCGGCGAAATACAGGCTCTCGAGGAACGGCGCCTGCGGGTAGAAAGCCAGTCCGTGCGCGTAGATCAGCGAAGGCGGCACGAGCAGGATGAACCAGGTCGGCCGCAGCGCCTCCGGCAGCGGCGCCGCGAGCGCGGCGCGCGCCAGCAGGAGCGGCAGCAGCAGCACGGCGCCGCAGGCCGAGGCGCCGAAGAAGAAGCGCGCGGCCTCGGCCTCGCCGACCCCGAAGCCGCCGCCCGGCACGACGATGCCGCCGACCACCAGGATCAGCCAGCCTGCGTTCAGCTTGTCGAGCGGCACCTTGCCGTCGAGCCAGCGCACGACGCCCCAGACCTGCAGCGCGGCCAGCCCGAGGCAGCCGATCCACCAGAGGATGTTCGAGAGAACGGGCAAATAGGGCGCGAGCCCGCCCGCGACCAGCGTCACGCCGACCGGCATCGCCGCGCAGAAGCCGAGCGTGGCCGGGTTGGTGAGATCCTGCTTCACCTCCCCCGGAAACCTGAAGATCTTGATCGCGTAGCAGACCAGGAGAATCGCCAGCGCGACGACGCCGAGCAGCACGACCGGCTCGCTGACGTAGGCCGGCGCGCGCACCACGCCCGGAAACAGCGGCGCGGCGGCGCGCAGCGCAAGGCCGAGGCCGGCGATGCCCATCACGGCGCCGAATACGCTGACGTGGAGGTCCTTGAACTTCACTCTGCCTTGATGCCGGCGTCCCGCACCACGCCGGCCCAGCGCGCGCTCTCGGCGGCGATCGCCCGGCCGAGCTCGTCGGGCCGGATCGGCGTCGCGGTGGCGCCCTGCTTCGCGAAGCTGTCCTGCACGTCCTTCTCGGCCAGCACGCCGGCGACCGCCTCGGCGAGGCGCGCCACCACCGCGGCCGGGGTGCCGGCCGGCGCCACCAGGAACACGTTGGGCGAGGCGTCGAAGCCGGGCAGCGTCTCGGCGAGCGCCGGCACGTCCGACGCGGTCGGCAGCCGCCGCGCGCTGGTGACCGCGATGACGCGGATCTTGCCGGCGCGCGCCTGCGCGATCGCGACCGTCGCGCTGATGGCGCCGACCTCCACCTGCCCGCTGATCAGGTCGGGCAGCATCGCCGAGGCCCCTTTGTAGGGCACATGCACCGCGTCGACCCCGGCCGAGCGCTTGAACAGCTCGAAGGCCAGGTGCTGCAGCGTGCCGATGCCGGGCGAGGCGTAGCTGTACTTGCCGGGGCTCGCCTTGAGGGCGGCGATCAGCTCGCGCGCGCTGGTTGCGGGAAAG
>DASUZH010000124.1:0-2837 GCA_036376975.1 Burkholderiales bacterium
TCCAACGGCGAATTCGAGCCCGTCCCGCTGTGGCCGGCGAACCTGGAAGCCAACCGCCTGGCGCACGAGGCCGCTTCGATCCACTCCAGGAAGCTCGGCCTGTCGCGCCGCGACTTCCTGATCTCCTCCTGCGGCGCGGCGAGCACGCTCCTCGCCTTCAACACGGCCAACGCGGCCGCCGGCCGCAGCGGCGGCTTTTTCGACCTCGCCAAGGACGCCGCGCTCGACCAGCAGCTCGCGCGCGCGCAGGTCGGGCCGGCGAAGGAGGAGTTCATCTTCGACGTGCAGGGCCACTTCATCGAGCGGCCGCAGGGAAACCCGAAGGGCCCGGAAGTCTTCATCCGCGACGTCTTCATGGACAGCGACACCGACGTGATGGTGCTGTCCTTCGTGCCCTCGACCAGGGAGAACGAGCCGGTGCCGATCGAGGCCGCCGACGCGATGCGCCGCACCGTCGAGCGCCTGCAGGGCACGCACCGGCTCCTCCTGCACGGCCGCGTCAACCCCAACCAGCCCGGCGACCTCGAGGCAATGGACGAGCTGAAGGAGAAATGGGGCGTCAGCGCGTGGAAGACCTATACGCAGTACGGCCCCGGCGGCAAGGGCTACTTCCTCTCCGACGATATCGGCATTCGCTTCATCGAAAAGGCGCGCAAGCTCGGCGTGAAGAACATCGCCATCCACAAGGGCCTGCCCTTCGGCCGGCAGTCCTACGAGCACAGCCAGTGCAGCGACATCGGCGTCGTCGCGAAGCGCTTCCCCGACGTCAACTTCCTGATCTACCACTCCGGCTTCGTCAGCAGCGTGGCGGAGAAGGCGTACAGCGGCGGCGATGGCATCGACACACTTGTTTCTTCGATAAACAAGAATCAGGTAAAACCGAACAGCAATGTGTACGCCGAGCTCGGCAGCACCTGGCGCTTCCTGATGCGCGACCCCGAGCAGGCCGCGCACGGCATCGGCAAGCTGATCAAGGCCTGCGGCGAGGACAACGTGCTGTGGGGCACCGACTCGATCTGGTACGGCTCGCCGCAGGACCAGATCCAGGCCTTCCGCACCTTCCAGATCGAGAAATCGTTCAGGGACCGGTTCGGCTATGCCGAGATCACGCCGGCACTGCGCGCCAAGATCCTCGGCCTCAACGCGGCGAAGGTCTACGGCCTGAGCGCAACCGACGTCAAGAAATACACTTCACGCGACCACATCGCGCGCGAGCGCACCGCCTACCTGGAGAATCCCGACCCGCACTTCCGCACCTACGGGCCGAAGAATCGGCGGGAGTTCCTCCTGATGCGCGACTATCCGTAAGGAGTGGCCTCGCCCTTCCGCTTGAACGGATAGGCTAGCTGCCCGAGGTAGGTTTCGGGCGGCTGGAAGTTCACCGTGCCGTAGCGCTTCGGCCAGTGGCCGGGCTGGTGCGCGGTGCCGAACAGCACGTCCCACAGCGGCAGGAAGCCGGCGAAGTTCTTGTCCAGCCCCTCTTCGTCCGACGTGTGGTGCCAGTGGTGGTACTGCGGCGTGGCGATCACCCAGCGCAGGTACGGGAAGCGCCAGCGCACGTTGGCGTGGATGAACACGGCGTGGAAGGAGACGAACACCAGGTAGGCGTACAGCGCTCTTGCGTCGAAGCCGAGGATGAACACCGGCAGGAAGGCGGCCGAGCGCGTCACCAGCACGTCGACCACGTGCATGCGCGAGCCGGCCAGCCAGTCGAGGTGGCGGCTCGAGTGGTGGATGGCGTGGAAGCTCCACAGCCACGGCACCTGGTGGAAGGCGCGGTGCACCCAGTAGGTCGCGAGGTCGACCACCAGCAGGATCTCGACGAACTGCAGCCACAGCGGCTGCGACGCCACCGCCTGCTGGAACCGGAGCTGCACCGCCCAGGCGAAGAACATCTGCGCCGGGATCATGGTGGAGAACGAGAGCAGCTGCACGCCGGCGTGGCTGACGAAGAAGTGCTTCAGGTCGGTCTGCCAGCCCTCGCGCAGGATGCGCGCCGGGCGCAGCGGCGCGAGCGCCTCCATCGGCACGAACACCACGCCGAGGATCAGCAGCTCGAGGATGAAGTAGTCGAGGCCGGCGACCAGGCCGCGCGGCGTTTCGATGGCGAGCGGCTGGGCGTCCCAGCCGCCCATCACGATGGCGAGCGCGCCGAACATCAGCCCGAACAGCGCGCGGCGGCTGCCCGGCATCAGCACGATGCCCAGCGCGCCGAGCGCGAGGGTGGTGAGGATGCTGCCCTTCAGGATGGCGCGGAACAGGTCCAGGTTGGCGACGTAGTGCGGCAGCGCCTCGGGCGTGACGAGCAGGTCCGGCAGCAGGAAGCACAGCTCGCCGAGCACGCACAGCATGCCGATCATCGCCGAGAAGAACGACGCGCGGCGGCCGACGAAGCTGCGCACCGACCCTGCGCTCAGCGCCGCGCCCTCAGCAGCCGGTTGAGCGACCCGTTCAGCCAGCCGTTCGAGGTGCAGAAATGCGAGTCGAACGGCGCGGTGTGGTGGAGGCGATGGTGCTCGGGCGACAGCACCAGCCCCGCGCATTGCGCCCAGCGCACGGGTGCCGGCACCTGGGCCTCATCCGTGTGCGCCCACTTGTGGCACTGGTTGGTCGCGAGCACGCCCAGCGCAGTGAACAGCATGAACGACTGCGCGGCGATCCAGTAGCCCGAGTCGAGCGGCATCAGGCTGGCGGAAATCAGCAGCGGCGAGCAGGCGAGGCAGTTGGAGCCGTTGGTCTCGACGAAATCGTGGCGCGTGATGGCGGTGGGGTCGAAGTGGTGCTCGCGGAACGGCCGGATGAACGCCGGGCCGATCACCGGCGTGTGGATGCTGCCG
>DASUZH010000125.1:0-3541 GCA_036376975.1 Burkholderiales bacterium
CTGCACCAGGTTGGCGGCCGCCTGCATGTTGTTGTTCACCATCACCCAGTAGGCGTTCAGCTTGCCGTCCTTGAGCATGCGGTTCTGCAGCACCGCGTGATAGCCCGGCATGCCGGGGAGGGTGCCCTCCGGCAGCTTCCAGGCGCGCTCGCATTCGGCGCGGTGCTTGGGATTGGTGACCACCATGTCGGCGGGGAGGCGATGCGAGAAGGTGCCGACTTCGCGCGCCGTGCCGCAGGCAGAGGGCTGGCCGGTGAGCGAGAACGGGCTGTTGCCCGGCGTCGAGATCTTGCCGGTCAGCAGGTGCAGGTTGTAGACCATGTTGTTGCACCACACGCCGCGCGTGTGCTGGTTGAAGCCCATGGTCCAGAACGACATCACCTTGACCTTCGGGTCGGCGTAGAGCTCGGCGAGCGCCTCCAGCCGGTTCTTCGGCACGCCGCTGAGCTTCGACGTGTAGTCGAGGTCGTAGGTCGAGACGAACTTGGCGAACTCGTCGAAGCCGATCGGCTTCGACCCGCCCGCGTCGCCCGCGTTCTTCGCCGCCTTCTGCAGCGGATGCTCCGGCCGCAGGCCGTAGCCGATGTCGGCGTTGCCGAGCCGGAACGAGGTGTGCTTGTCGACGAACTCGCGGTTGACGCGGTTGGTCTTGATGATGTGGTGCGCGATGTAGTTGAGGATCGCGAGGTCGGTCTGCGGCGTAAAGGTGAGCTCGATGTCGGCGAGCTCGTAGGAGCGGTGCTCGAAGGGCGACAGCACCGCCACCTTGACGTTCTTGCCGCTCAGGCGCCGGTCGGTGACCCGCGTCCAGAGCACCGGGTGCATCTCGGCCATGTTCGAGCCCCACAGCACGAAGGCGTCGGCGGCCTCGATGTCGTCGTAGCAGCCCATCGGCTCGTCCATGCCGAAGGTGCGCATCATTCCCTGCACCGCTGACGCCATGCAATGGCGGGCATTCGGGTCGAGATTGTTCGAGCGGAAGCCCGCCTTCATGAGCTTGAGCGCCGCGTAGCCTTCCCAGACCGTCCACTGGCCCGAGCCGAACATGCCGACCGAGGTCGGGCCCTTGGCCTTGAGCGCGCGCTTGAACTGCTCCGCCATCACGTCGAACGCCTGGTCCCAGGACACGCGCTGGAACTCGCCGTCCTTCGCGTACTTGCCGTTCTTCATGCGCAGCAGCGGCGTGGTCAGCCGGTCCTCGCCGTACATGATCTTGGACAGGAAGTAGCCCTTGACGCAGTTCAGGCCCTTGTTCACCTCTGCGTCGGGGTCGCCGCGCGTGGCGACCACGCGGTTGTCCTTCACGCCCACCATTACGCCGCAGCCGGTGCCGCAGAAGCGGCACGGCGCCTTCGACCACTTCGCGCCGTCGGCGTCCTTCTCGCTGGCGGCGCCCTGCGCTAGGCCCGGAAGGGGAACGCCCGCAACCGCGGCGGCCGCGGCAGCGGCCGCCTGGCGCAGGAAATCCCGCCTGGCGCTCTGGTAGACCATCGCCGCAGACAGGACGCCGTCGGTGCGCTGGATGGCGTTGATCTGCGAAAGGATCTCGTCAGTCGTGGGAGCTTCGAGCGTTATGACGAGCTTGCCGGCGGGCGACACGGCATGGACCCTGGCGCCCGGCAGGGCGGCGATCAGGGCGGACACGCCCTGGGCGCGCTTTGGCGTGGAGTGAACTACGAGGCTGGTGATGTGCAGTTCGCCCGGCATCGCTTCAGCTGCCCGGAGGACCGAAGATCAGCTGGGACATCCAGACCACGAAGCCGTAGCCGGAAACGAAGATCACCGCCAGCACCGGCGCCATGACCACGGCGAGGAACAGGAAGCTGCGCAACTCCTGCGCCTTGGTGAATGTTTCCTTGCCGTCCGCCACTCGCTGCTCCCTCCCGTTTCTCGCGAGAAGTCTAATACGACTATGGCGCGCCGGGTATGCACTCCTGTTCATATTTTCCCGCCGGCGGCTGGCGACTGGTGATCGGCCGGGAGAGGAGACTAAGAATGGAAATGTGCGGTGGGAGCCGCCCAGGCGATAGACATACGCGCCGCCCTGGTTGACCTGCTCGGGACCGCTAGCGCATCGTGGTCTTCGCAGGATGGGGGTGAGCGCGGCGGATAGTCGGAGACACGACCTTGTCCGAGACGTGGAAGTCCCACACCGCGGCGCCGCCGCTCGCGGCGAACTCGGCGACCAGCTTGGGCAGGTCGTCCAGCTTGTTGAAGGTCTTCCCCGCCAGGCCGAAGCCGCGCGCGATGCCGGCAAGGTCGCAGTAGCCGAACACCGAGCCGTCCTCGGGCAGGCCTTCCGAGCGGAGCTTGTGCACCTCGGAGCCGTACGCGCCGTCGTTCATCACGATGATCAGGATGTTCAGGCGATGGCGCCTGATGGTTTCGAGCTCCTGCACGTGCATCAGCAGGCTGCCGTCGCCGTCGAACAGCACGACGGGTCGATCCGGGCGCGCCGCCGCCACGCCCATGGCGAAGGACGTGCCGTTGCCGATCGCGCCGAACTCGCGGATGGTGAGGAACTTCTCCTGCGGGCGCGAGGGCATCTGGGCGAAGAACCACGAGCAATGGCCGCTCGAGTTCACCATTTCCCAATCGCGCGGCAGGGCTTTCTCGAGCGCCTCGACCACGTCGCGCGGGTCCAGAAGTCCCGGCGGGATGTCGAACACGTGACTGTCGGGCTTCGAGTCCCGGATGCGCGCCGCCATCGCATCGGTACGCCATGCCTTGGCACGGCGGGGCAGTGCGCTCGTCAGGGCTTCCACGCCGAGGCGAGCGTCGGCCCGCAGGTGGTGGCGCGCGACTTCCTGCCCCTGGCTGACCGCGACCGGGTCGATGTCGATCTGCAGCATCTTCGCCTTCGGCCAGAGCTGGCCGCCGCCGCCGGCGTGGTAGGCGAGCGAGCAGCCCACCGCGACGACGAAGTCGGCCTCCTTCAGGTACTCCAGGCCGACCTCGGGCGTGAAGCTGCCGGAGATGCCGATGCAGAAAGGATCGTCGTGGAACAGTCCTCTCGCGGGCAGCGTCGTGGCGAGCACGCCACCCGCCTTCTCGGCCAGCGCGCGGCAGGCGGGCCCGGCGCCGGCCTCGACCGCACCCAGGCCGGCGAGCACGACGATCCTTTCGGCGCCGGCGATGAGTTGCGCGGCCTTGGCCACGTCGTCGGGGTGCGCCGGCATCGGCGAGGGGCGCGGCAGCAGCTCGCGCGACGGCTTCGGCAATTCCGACTTTCCTTCCCACAGCCGGCCTTGCAGATCGAACGGAACGCCGATCACCACCGGCCGCCGCTCGCGGCGCGCCTGCAGGAATGCGTCGCGTATCGCCACCGGCATGCGTTCGGGCATGTGCAGGCGGTGATACGCGGCTCCGGTCGCCGTGATGAGCGGCGCCTGGTCGATCTCCTGGTTGTACCAGCCGCTCTTCAGCGGCGCTTCGCCGGCGAACACCACCAGCGGCAGATGGGCGCGCACCGCAGCCGGCAGCGCCGTGATCACTTGCGTCACGCCGGGCCCGCAGGTGACGGTCGCCACGCCCACGTCCG
>DASUZH010000126.1:0-5873 GCA_036376975.1 Burkholderiales bacterium
TGTTCGCCGCGCTCGGCCTCGATCCCTTCCTCTGCATCCTGCCGGCGGCTGTCGCCTTCTTCCTGTTCGGCTATGCGATGCAGGCCGCCGTCATCAACCCGTTCATCACCCGCCCCGAGCATTCGCAGTTCATGCTGCTGGTGGCGGTGGCGATCATCATGGTGAACGCGCTGCTGATGATCTTCGGGCCGTCGGCGCGCAACGTGCAGGTCGACTACCAGCTCGAGTCGTTCGAGATCGGCGCGATCCTGATCGACAAGGCGCGGCTGTACGCGGCGCTGGCGGCGGTGGTCACCGCGGGCCTGCTTTTTTCGTTCTTCAAGTTTTCAATCATAGGAAAAGCGATCAGGGCCTGCGCCGACAACCACCTCGGCGCGCTGGTCGTCGGCCTCGACGTGAAGAAGCTCTACGCCCTCACCTTCGGCGTCGGCTCGGTGTGCGTCGCGGTGGCGGGCTGCGCGATGGTGCTGCTGGTGGACGTCACGCCGCCGCTCGGGCCGGCGTACACCCTGCTCGCCTTCGTCATCGTCATCGTCGGCGGCCTCGGCTCGATGCCAGGCGCGCTGCTCGGCGGCGTGCTGATCGGCGTCTCCGAGGCGCTCGCCGGCCTGCTCATCGCCCCCTCCGCGAAGAGCATGTTCAGCTTTGGCTTGTTGATCCTGATCCTGCTTTTCCGCCCTCAGGGGCTCCTCGGAAAACGGTCGTGACGAGGGCAAGCGCAGCGCTCGCGGTGTTAGCGGTCGTATTGATTGCCTTGCCAGCGTTTGTGGGGAACTACGCCCTGTCCGTCCTCACGCTAATCCTCTACCTCGCCTACACCGGCCAGGCGTGGAACGTGATGATGGGCTTCGCCGGCCAGCTTTCCCTCGGCCATTCGCTCTACGTCGGCGTCGGCGCGTACGCCGCCGGCGGGCTGTTCTTCCACTACGGCGTCGGGCCTTGGGCCGGCGTGTTCCTCGCCATCGCGTTCTGCGTGGCGCTCGGCCTGATCATCGGCTTCCTCGCCTTCCGCTTCGGCATTTCCGGCGTCTACTTCGCGCTGCTCACCATCGCGTTCGCCGAGTTCACGCGCATCGGCTTCGACCACCTCGACTGGCTGGGCGGGCCGGGCGGCATGTTCCTCAGGGTCGCGCAGCGCGACACCTGGGATGTGCTGAACTTCCGCGGGCCGCCCCTCATGTACTACTACGCCATCCTATTTCTCTGTGGCGCTGCGCTTGCCTTGTGCCACTTTCTTCTGAAGAGTAAAGCGGGGTACTACTGGCAGGCGATCCGCGAGAACGAGGAGGCGGCGCAGGCGCTCGGCATCAATACCTTCCGGTGGAAGATGCTCGCGGTGGCGATCAGCTCGGCGATGACCGCGGTGTCGGGGGTGTTCTTCGCCTTCTACTACAACAACCTTTTCCCGCACGAGATCTTCAACATCAGCCGCTCGATCGAGATCATCCTCGGGCCGATCATCGGCGGCATCGGCACGCTGTTCGGCCCGATCCTCGGCGCCGCGGTGCTGACGCTCCTCTCCGACGGCATCACCGAGGGCCTCGCCGCGCTGGGCTGGGAGATCCCCGGCATCAAGCAGGTGTTCTACGGCGTGGTGCTGCTCGCCGTGGTGATGTTCCTGCCGAACGGCATCTGGCCGTTCATCGCCAGGAGGCTGAAGCTGTGATGCTGTCCGTGAACGGCATCAGCAAGTCCTTCCGCGGGCTGAAGGCGGTGTCGAACGCCTGGTTCGAGATCCCGGAAGGCAGCATCAACGCGCTGATCGGCCCGAACGGCGCCGGCAAGACGACCATCTTCAACATGGTGGCGGGCGTATTCCCACCCGACTCTGGATCGATATCCTTTCTGGGCAAGCCGATCCACGGACTACGTCCGGATCAGGTTTGCGCAGCGGGCATCGGCCGCACTTTCCAGATCGTGAAACCCTTTGCCGGCCTTTCCGTTCTCGAAAACGTTATGGTTGGTGCATTTCTCAGGGAGAGGAATGAACCGAGCGCCCGGAGGGCCGCACTGGGCATCCTCGAGAAGCTGCAACTCGCACCGAAGCGCGACCTGCCCGCCTCCGCGCTCACCCTTCCCGACCGCAAGCGGCTCGAGGTGGCGCGCGCGCTCGCCACGCGGCCGAAGCTGCTGCTGCTCGACGAGGTGATGGCCGGGCTGCGCCCGACCGAGACCGACCAGATGGTCCAGGTGTTCCGCGACCTGAACCGCGACGACGGCACCACCATCCTGCTGATCGAGCACGTGATGCGCGCGGTGATGGCGCTCGCGCAGCACATCGGCGTGCTGCACCACGGCGAGGTCATCGCGCGCGGCATGCCGCAGGAGATCGTGCGTAATCCGCAGGTGCTTGATTGCTACCTGGGCGAGGACGTCGAGGTCTGATGCTTTCCGTCAGCAACCTGGACCTCTTCTACGGCGACGCCCAGGCGCTGACCGGCGTTTCTCTGGAAATCAGGGAGAAAGAAATCGTCGCCATCGTCGGCGCGAACGGCGCCGGCAAGACCTCGCTGATCCGCACCATCGCCGGTATCGAGCGGCCCCGCTCGGGGAAGATTGTTTTCGGGAACCACGAAATAACCAACCTTCCCTCTCACGCCATCTGCAACCGGGGCATCGGCCAGGTAGCCGAGGGCCGGCAGGTGTTCCCGACCCTCAGCATCCTGGAGAACCTGCAGCTGGGCGCGATGCTGCCGCGCGCGCGTGCCGGTGCGAAGCGAACGCTGGAGGAGGTCTTCACGATGTTCCCCCGGCTTGCCGAGCGCCGCGCGCAGCTCGCCGGCACGCTCTCGGGCGGCGAGCAGCAGATGCTCGCCATCGGCCGCTGCCTGATGGGCGCGCCCGAGCTGATCATGTTCGACGAGCCCTCGCTCGGCCTCGCGCCGCTGGTCGTGCAGGAGGTGCTGCACACCATCCGCGTGCTGAACGGCCGCGGCCTCACCATCCTGCTGGTCGAGCAGAACGTCGCCGTCTCGCTCCGCTTGTCCAGCCGCGCCTATGTGCTGGAGAACGGCCGCATCGTCATGAGCGGCTCGGGCGACGAGCTGCTGCACGACGATCGCGTCCGCCAGGCGTATCTCGGGCTCTGAGTTTCAAACGCGCCGCGGCGGTACCATCAGGGGTAGATGACCCCAAGAAAGATAGCGCTGGCGGCGGTGGCCGTGGCCGTCCTGGCCGGTGCCGGCATCTGGTTCCTGTCCGGTGATGGCGAAAGCGGCAAGCCGGGCGCCAAAAGCGACGCGCCGAAGCCGGCGCTGAGCGTCACCGCGGTCTCGCCGCAGCCGGCGGAGTGGCCGCAGACGCTCGCCGCCAACGGCAACATCGCCGCCTGGCAGGAGGCGACGATCAGCGCGGAGGTCAGCGGCCACCGCCTCACCGAGGTGCTGGCGAACGTCGGCGACCGGGTGAAGAAGGGCCAGGTGCTCGCCCGCGTCGACGACGACACCATCTCGGCGGAGCTCGCGCAGTCGAGGGCCGCGCTCGCCGAGGCCCAGGCGATGGCCGCGGAGGCGACGGCGAACGCCGACCGCGCGCGCCAGATGGGCCCGCTCGGCGCCTTCACCAAGCAGCAGATCACGCAGTACCTGACCACCGAGAAGACCGCCGCCTCGCGCGTCGTGGCGGCGCGAGCCAAGGTGCAGGCCGACGAGCTGCGGCTGGCGCACACGCGCGTGGTGGCGCCCGACGACGGCGTGATCTCCGCGCGCGCCGCCACCGTCGGCGCGGTCGCCCAGCCGGGGCAGGAGCTGTTCCGCCTGATCCGCGGCGGGCGGCTGGAATGGCGCGCCGAGGTGACCGCGGCCGAGCTCGGCCGCATCTTCCCGGGGCTCGCCGCGCACATCGTGCCGCCGGGCTCCGCGCCCGGCACCCGCATCGAAGGCCGCGTGCGCATGGTGGCGCCGACGGTCGACCCGCAGACGCGCAACGCCATCGTCTACGTCGACCTTCCCTCGGACGGCGCGGCGCGGGCCGGCATGTACGCGCGCGGCGAGTTCCAGCTCGGCACGGGCAGCGCATTGACGCTGCCGCAGTCCGCCGTGCTGCTGCGCGACGGCTTCGCCTACGTGCACCTGATCGGTCCCGAAAGCAAAGTGACGCAGGTGAAGGTGAGCACCGGCCGGCGCTCCGGCGACCGCGTGGAGATCACCGGCGGCATCGACGCCAACGCGCGCGTGGTGGCGAGCGGCGGCGCTTTCATCGCCGATGGGGATACGGTGCGCGTGGTGGAATCGCAAGCCAAGCAATGAACGTCTCTGCCTGGTCGATCCGGAATCCGATTCCGTCGATCCTGCTTTTCATCCTGCTGACGCTGGCCGGAATCATGGCGTTCCGCGCCATGAAGATCCAGAACTTCCCCGACATCGACCTGCCGACGGTGACCGTGGTGGCGTCGCTGCCCGGCGCGTCGCCGGCGCAGCTCGAGACCGACGTGGCGCGCAAGCTGGAGAACTCGATCGCCACCGTGCAGGGCATCAAGCACATCTACACCAAGGTGCAGGACGGCACCGTCACCATCACGGTGGAGTTCCGCCTCGAGAAGCCAACCCAGGAGGCGGTCGACGAAACGCGCGACGCGGTGTCGCGCGTGCGCTCCGACCTGCCGCAGGACCTGCGCGACCCGATCATCTCCAAGGTCAACCTGTCGGGCATGCCGATCCTCACCTACACGGTGGCCTCCAGCCGGCTGGACGACGAGGCGCTGTCGTGGTTCGTCGAGAACGACGTCGCCAAGTCGCTGCTCACGGTGCGCGGCGTCGGCGCGGTGAACCGGGTCGGCGGCGTGACGCGCGAGGTGCGCGTCGAGGTCGACCCGCTGCGCCTGCTGGCGCTCAACGCCACCGTGGCCGACATCTCGCGCCAGCTGCGCCAGATCCAGCAGGAGGCCTCCGGCGGCCGCGCCGACCTCGGCGGCGCCGAGCAGTCGGTGCGCACCATCGCCACCGTGCGCTCGGCCGAGGAAATCGCGCGCATGGACATCCCGCTGTCGGACGGCCGCCGCATCCGCCTCGACCAGGTGGCGAACGTCGCCGACACGGTGGCCGAGGTGCGCTCGGCGGCGCTGCTGAACGGCAACCCGGTGGTCGGCTTCGAGATCGCCCGCGCGCGCGGCTCGGGCGAGGTCGAGGTCGCCGACGGCGTGCGCGCGCAGCTCGAGAAGCTGAAGGCCGAGCATCCGCACGTGCAGATCGTCGAGGCGTTCAACTTCGTCGACCCGGTGCTGGAGAACTACAAGGGCTCGATGTCGCTGCTGATGGAAGGCGCGCTGCTCGCGGTGCTGGTGGTGTGGCTGTTCCTGCGCGACGTGCGCGCGACGCTGGTCTCGGCGGCCGCCCTGCCGCTGTCCATCATCCCGGCGTTCCTCGCCATGTACCTGTTCAACTTCAGCATCAACGTGGTGACGCTGCTCAGCCTGTCGCTGGTGGTGGGCATCCTGGTCGACGACGCGATCGTCGAGATCGAGAACATCGTGCGCCACATGCGCATGGGCAAGGATCCGTACAAGGCGGCGATGGAGGCGGCCGACGAGATCGGCCTGGCGGTGATCGCCACCACCTTCACGCTCATCGCGGTCTTTCTGCCGACCGCCTTCATGAGCGGCGTGCCGGGCAAGTTCTTCGTGCAGTTCGGCTGGACCGCGGCCATCGCGGTGTTCTTCTCGCTGGTGGTGGCGCGCATGCTGACGCCGATGATGGCGGCCTACCTGCTCCGCGCGCCGAAGAAGGAGCATGCCGAGCCCGGCTGGATGAAGATCTACATGAGCTGGGCCGGCTGGTGCCTGAGGCACCGCTGGAAAACGATGCTGGCGGCGCTGGCGTTCTTCGCCGGCTCCTTCGCCATGGTGCCGTTCCTGCCCACCGGCTTCATCCCGCCCG
>DASUZH010000127.1:0-6387 GCA_036376975.1 Burkholderiales bacterium
CGATCCCAGCGCCAAGTACGACGACCTTGCTCTGCATCAGCCCCTAGAAACTGGCATCCAGACGCCGATACTGTATCGCTTCGGCGACGTGCTCGGCGGCGATCACGCTCCTGCCGCCCAGGTCGGCGATCGAGCGCGCCACCCGCAGCACGCGGTGATAGGCGCGCGCCGAGAGCAGCAGCCGGGCGAGCGCGTGGCGCAGCAGCTGGTCGCCGTCGCGGTCCGTCGCGCAGTGGCGGTCGATCTCGCGAGTGCCGAGGAGCGCGTTGGGCTTGCCCTGCCGGGCGAGCTGCATTTCATGCGCCTTCTGCACCCGCGGACGGATCGCCGCGGTGGCTTCGCCGCCGGCCGGAGCGCCCAGCTCGCCTTCGCGCGGCGCCGGCACCTCGAGCTTGATGTCGATGCGGTCGGCGAGCGGCCCGGAGATACGGCCGCGGTAGCGCGCGATGCGCTCGGGGGTGCAGCGGCAGCGGCCGGCGCGGTCGCCGCAGTGGCCGCAGGGGCAGGGGTTCATCGCGGCGACCAGCTGGAAGCGCGCCGGGAACTGCGCCTGCTGCGCGGCGCGGGAGATCGAAACGCGGCCCGATTCGAGCGGCTCGCGCAGCGCCTCGAGCACGTCGCGGTCGAACTCGGGCAGCTCGTCGAGGAACAGCACGCCGTGGTGCGCGAGCGAGATCTCGCCCGGTCGCGGCAGGGCGCCGCCGCCGACCAGCGCCGCGCTCGAGGCGCTGTGGTGCGGAGAGCGGAACGGCCGCTCGCCCCAGCGCTGCGCCTCGAAGCCGCCGCTCGACACCGAGTGCACCGCCGCCACCTCGAGCGCCTCGGCCTCGGACAGCGCCGGCAGGATGCCGGGAAAGCGCGCGGCCAGCATCGACTTGCCGGTTCCCGGCGGCCCGACCATCAGCAGGCTGTGGCCGCCCGCGGCCGCCACCTCGAGGGCGCGCTTCACCTGCTGCTGGCCCTTGACGTCGCTGAAGTCCGGGTAGGCCGGCGCCGTCGCCTGCCCGCCGCCGCGGTACTCGGCAAGCGGGGCTTCGCCGGCGAGATGGGCGACGACCTCGAGCAGCGTGCGGGCAGGCAGGATGCGCGCGCCCTCGGCGAGCGCCGCCTGCGGCGCGTTGTCCGCCGGCAGCACGAACGCGCGGCGGGTGGCGCGCGCCGAAAGCGCCATCGCCAGCGCGCCGCGCACCGGGCGCAGCTCGCCGGTCAGCGACAGCTCGCCGGCGAACTCCTGGCCGGCGAGCGCGCCCGGCGCGATCTGTCCGCTCGCCGCGAGGATGCCGAGCGCGATCGGCAGGTCGAAGCGGCTGGAGTCCTTCGGCAGCTCGGCGGGCGCCAGATTGACCGTCATGCGCCGAGCCGGAAACTCGAAGTGCGCGTGGTTCAACGCGGCGCGTACGCGGTCGCGCGCCTCGCGCACTTCCGTGTCGGGCAGGCCGACGATGTGGAAGGCGGGTAGTCCCGGCCCGAGGTGAACCTCAACCGTCACCTCGGGTGCATCAATACCCGCGAGCGCGCGGCTCGCTACTGTGGCAACCGACAGGCGATCCCCCTTTCTCCTCGGTAGGAGAAACGCGGGGACGATTGACCGGTTTACCGCGGCGCTTTGGAAGAGCGCGCTTCGAGCTCGGCAACGCGCGCTTCAAGCTCGAGGAGCCTCGCCTGCGCGCGCTCTAGCAGCTTCTTCTGCACTTCGAAGTCCTCGCGCAGCACGAGGTCCATGCGGTCGAACCAGGAGGCGAGAATCGCGCGCAGGTTGCGCTCGATCTCCGGCGCCGGCGAATCACGCAGCGCGGCGTCGATACGGCCGCGCAGGTCGTCGAGCAGGCGGTTGTCGATCATGGGACGAAGGTAACACCCCGCTCCCGCACCAACTCCGAGCACCACCACAAGAACGCCGCACCAATTCGGTGCGAGCATCCACCTTTCGATATCTAGTCAATTGAATCGTAAGCAGAAATGCCGATGGCACAGGAGATGCTAATTGAAGGCCGCACTACTTAATTTCCAACCCTCAGGGAGATTCTTCGATGCGTAAGTCCATCCTCACTCTTTCCGTGGCCGCCGCGCTGGCCACGCCCGGTCTGGCTGCGGCACAGGCCGCGGCCGCTCCGGCCTCGCCCCACACCGTTACCGGCAACATCGGCCTGTTCAGCGAGTACCGGTTCCGCGGCATCGACCAGACCTTCGGCCAGCCTGCCCTCCAGGGCGGCTTCGATTACGCGCACTCCAGCGGCATCTACATCGGTAACTGGAACTCGAACGTCAACCAGGGCGCGGGTTTCGCCGGCAGCAATCTGGAAATGGACTTCTACGGCGGCTGGAAGAAGAGCTTCGGCGACTTCGGTCTCGACATCGGCGCGATCTACTACTACTACCCGGGTTCTGACGCCAGCTTCCTTGTCAATAACGGGGTAGCCGGAGACGGCAAGGTCAACAACAAGGAAATCTACATCGGCGGTTCCTGGAAGTTCCTCTCGCTGAAGTACTTCCACTCGATTGACGACTACTTCTCCATGCCCGATTCGAAGGGCTCGAGCTATGTCGATCTCGGCTTTACTTACGATCTCGGCAGCGGCTGGGGCGTCAATGCCCACTACGGCATGCTGAAGTTCAAGAACGTCACGGACGGCGACTACAGCGACTGGAAGCTCGGCGTGACCAAGGACATCGGCGGATACGTGTTCGGCGCCGCGTACATCGACACCGACGCCAAGGGCGACTGCGACGTCCCCCAGTTCTACTGCTTCGGGAACGGCATCGGTACCAAGACGAAGGACGCCGGGCGCAGCACCGTCGTCATCTCGGTCAGCAAGTCGTTCTAACCCAGACGGGAAGCGCGCCGGGTCGGCGAGACCCGGCGCTTTTCCAGGGAGACCCGCGTGAAACTGGTTACCGCAATCATCAAGCCGTTCAAGCTCGACGAGGTGCGTGAAGCGCTGTCGGCGATCGGCGTGCAGGGGATCACCGTCACCGAAGTGAAGGGCTTCGGCCGTCAGAAAGGCCATACCGAGCTGTACCGGGGCGCCGAGTACGTGGTCGATTTCCTGCCCAAGGTGAAGGTCGAGGCCGCGATCAAATCGGATCTGCTCGAGCGGGCGATCGAGGCGATCGAGAAGTCGGCCAACACCGGCAAGATCGGCGACGGCAAGATCTTCGTGTTCGACCTCGAGAAGGTCATTCGTATCCGCACCGGCGAGACCGATGCGGCCGCGCTCTAAGGGGAATGCAATGAGAAAACTGATGGGACTACTTGCCTTCGTGACGGCGTTCGCCTTCGCCGGCGTGACGCTCGCGCAGGACAAGCCGGCGGCGACGCCGGACAAGCCCGCGGCGGCGGCCGAGGCTGCCAAGCCGGCGGCGGCGCCGGCGGTGAAGCCGCCGGAGCCCAACAAGGGCGACACCACCTGGATGCTGGTCTGCACGGCGCTGGTGCTGATGATGAGCGTGCCTGCCCTCGCGCTGTTCTACGGCGGCATGGTGCGCTCGAAGAACATGCTGTCGATGCTGATGCAGGTGTTCGTGGTGTTCTCGCTGGTGACGGTGCTGTGGATGATCTACGGCTACAGCCTCGCCTTTACCGAGAACAACGCGTACATCGGCGGCTTCGATCGCCTGTTCCTCAAAGGCGCGATGGACCCGGCCAAGGGTGAGTACGCCATGGCGGCAACCTTCAGCAAGGGCGTGGTGATCCCGGAGATCGTGTTCGTCGTATTCCAGGCGACCTTCGCGGCCATTACCTGCTGCCTGATCCTCGGCGCCTTCGCCGAGCGGGCAAAGTTCTCGGCCGTGCTGGCGTTCATCGTCCTCTGGTTCACGTTCAGCTACGCGCCGATCGCGCACATGGTGTGGTTCTGGATGGGCCCTGACGCCTACACGAGCGCGAAGCTGGTCGACGAGCTGAACGGCAAGGCCGGGCTGCTCTGGCAATGGGGCGCGCTCGACTTCGCGGGCGGCACCGTGGTGCACATCAACGCCGGCATCGCCGGCCTGGTGGGCGCGTACATGGTCGGCAAGCGGGTGGGCTACGGCAAGGAGGCGATGCCGGCGCACAACCTGCCGCTCACCATGATCGGCGCCTCGCTGCTGTGGGTGGGCTGGTTCGGCTTCAACGCCGGCTCGGCGCTCGAGGCGGGCAACTCCGCCGCGCTTGCCTTCCTGAACACCTTCCTTGCCACGGCCTGCGCGGTGCTCTCCTGGTCGCTGTTCGAGGCGCTGTTCAAGGGCAAGCCGACGATGCTCGGCGCGGCCTCCGGCGCGGTGGCCGGCCTGGTCGCGATCACCCCGGCCGCAGGCAACGTCGGCCTGGCGGGCGCGTTCGTGATCGGCACCTCGGCCGGCATCATCTGCCTGTGGGGTGTGAGCGGCCTGAAGAAGCTGCTCGGCGCGGACGACTCGCTCGACGTGTTCGGCGTGCACGCCATCGGCGGCATCCTGGGCGCGCTGCTGACCGGCGTCTTCAACTCGCCGGATCTTGGCGGGCCGAGCTTCCCGGTCGACTGGTTCCAGGCCACGGCAGTCGCGGCGAAGGACTACTCGATCGCTGGACAGCTGTGGATTCAGGCCAAGGCGGTCGGCGTGACCGTCCTGTGGTCGGGCATCGTCGCGGCGGTTGCGTACAAGCTGGTCGATCTGACGATTGGCCTGCGCGTGACCGAGGAAGAAGAGCGCGAGGGTCTGGATACCACCTCGCACGGCGAGGCTGCTTACCGCATGTAAGGGTTCACTTGCAAAAACCAGAAAAGGGGCGCTTCGGTGCCCCTTTTCTTTTACTGGGACAGCTTTTCGAGCAGCCCGATGAGCTGGGCGCGCTCCGACGCGCTGAGGCGGTTCGCGATGCGCCGCTCGTGCGCTTCGATGCGCCGCTTCAACCGCTCTACCAGGCTGCGCCCGCCGCGGGTCAGCCAGAGGCCGTTGGTGCGCCGGTCCTCGCCGCGGCGCCGCTCGATGAGGGCGCGCGCCTCGAGCGCGTCGATCACCCCGACCATCGTAGAGCGATCGAGATGGACGGCGCGCGCAAGGCGGCTCTGCGTCACGCCGGGATTCGCCTCGACCAGGAACAGGATGCCGACGCGGCCGGGGGATACCTCGCCGACGCTGGTGGCGAAGTCGCGGAACACGGCCTGCTGCGCGACGCGCAGCCGGTAGCCGAGCAGGCCCGGCAGCCCGCCCGGCTTCAGCGGCTGGTCGGGGCGCATTTTGTTTGGGCTCCAAACAACCTGTACCATCGTAGTCGCCGCGGGAACCGCATGCAAATCACCTTGCAAGGCCGCGCCGAGCCGATACCGGTGCAGGCCGGCGACACCATCCTCACCTCGCTGCTGCGCGCCGGCGTGCCGTTTCCATTCTCCTGCCAGGCGGGCAACTGCGGCACCTGCAAGTGCGAGCTGCTGTCGGGTGAAGTCGCCGAGCTCGAGCACTCGGAGCACGTGCTGGCTCCCGAGGAACGCGCGCGGGGAATCATCCTCGCGTGCCGCGCGCAGGTGCGCGCCGACAGCGTTGTACGCCGTATCGACTAGCGGGATGACACCATGAAGCTCTGCAGATTCGATGACGACAAGCTTGGCCTGGTCGAGGGAGACGCGGTCCTCGACGTGAGCGAGGCGCTGGCCGCCATCCCGGCGCAGAAATGGCCGTATCGGCATGGGGACGCGCTGATTGCGCACTTGCCGGCGGTCATGGAGCGTGCAAGGAGCCTCGCGCCGCGCGCTTCGCGGCGCCGCCTGAGCGAAGTGCGCCTGCGCGCGCCGGTGGCGAACCCGTCGAAGATCGTCAACGCGCCGATCAACTACCAGAAGCACATCGACGAGGCGAAGAGCGACCAGGGCATCGCGCACGGGCGCGAGATCAAGACCATCGCCGACTGGGGCCTGTTCCTGAAGTCGCCGAGCTCGCTGATCGGGCCCGGCGAGCCGATCCGGCTGCGCTTCGCCGAGCGGCGCAACGACCACGAGGTCGAGCTGGCGATCGTGATCGGCCGCGAGGCGAACCGCGTGCGCCGCGAGGATGCGCTGTCCTACGTCTGCGGCTACTCCATCGGGCTCGACATGACGCTGCGCGGCCCCGAGCTGCCGAGCTTCCGCAAGTCGATCGACACCTACAGCGTGCTCGGCCCGTGGCTGGTTACCGCGGACGAGATCGCCGACCCGAACGCCCTCGACCTTTGGCTCACCGTCAACGGCGAATCGCGCCAGCGCTCGAACACCCGCTACACCGTCTACAACGTGCAGCGGCTGATCGAGTATGCGACCAGCTTCTACACGCTGTATCCGGGCGACCTGATCTTCGGCGGCACGCCGGAGGGCGTCGGGCCGGTGAAGCCCGGCGACGAGATCCGCGCCGGCATCCAGGGCGTGGGCGAGCTCGCGATCCGCGTCGCGCCCGAGT
>DASUZH010000128.1:0-4615 GCA_036376975.1 Burkholderiales bacterium
CCCTCAACCGTGACGCGCGAGGGCAGGATCGGTATGGTCTTCTTTGTACTCATCCACGATTTCCCGGATGCTGGCGCTCGGCCGGAAGCCGAGCTGCTGCGCGCGTTTCGAGAAGGTCGACTTCGGCGCGCCGTCCATCACCTTCTGGATCGCCGCATCGGGCTCGAACCGCACCTTGCCCGTGCCGCCCGCGGCGTCGCGCATCTCCTGCGCGGTCACGGGAATCCCCGTCAGCAATACTGTCCTGCGGGCCCCCAGTTCATCTCCTGAAAGTTGAAGCGCATGCAGAAAGGAGTCGACCACGCGTCGGAGGGAAATGCAGGCCAGGCGCGTGTCCGGCCGCACCGGGCAGACGTAGTCGCGGCCGGCGAGCGGCTCGCGGATGATCGCGCTCGACCAGCCGGAGACGGCGGTGTTGGCGCTGCCCGGGCGCACCATGACCGCCGGCAGGCGCAGCGCGCGGCCGTCGACGAAGCCGCGCCGGGTGTAGTCGTCGAGCAGGATCTCGCACACCAGCTTCTGCGCGCCGTAGGAAAGGCGCGGCGCCGGCGGGGTGTCGTCGGTGATTTCGCCGCCGCCGCCATAGACGGCGATCGAGGAAGCGAACAGGAACTTCGGCCGGTGGCCGGCGAGGCGGCAGGCCTCGAGCAGGTCGCGCGTCGCGTCGAGGTTCACCTTGGTGCCGAGCTCGAAGTTCTGCTCGGCGCCGCCGGAGACGAGCGAGGCGAGGTGGAATACCGCGCCGACCTCGCGTGTAACCAGCGCGCGGGCGAACTGCGGATAGGCGATGTTGCCGATCACCGCGGCCGGCGCCGCCTGGTCGGTGGCGACCACGTCGTGCCCGCCCGCGGCGAGCCTGCGCGCCAGAGCGGAACCGATGTAGCCCGCCGCGCCGGTGACGAGTATCCTCATGGTCGCAGCTATTCTAAATAAGGAGGAGTGATGTCCAGGGTCGTTTTCGCGCTGCTGATCGCGGCGTTCAGCATTTCATCCTGGTCGCAGGCGTACCCGTCGCGCCCGGTGAAGATCATCGTGCCCTACGGCGTGGGCGGCTCGGCCGACGTCTATTCGCGCTACCTCGCCGCCAAGCTGCAGGACAGCCTCGGCCAGCCGGTGGTGACCGAGAACCGCCCCGGCGGCGGCTCGATCGTCGGCACCGACGTGGTGGCGAAGTCCGATGCGGACGGCTACACCCTGCTGATGATGTCCAACACGCACACCGTCAACGAGACGCTGATCCCGAAGAAGCCGTTCGACCTGATGCGCGACTTCGCGCCGATCACCGGCGTCAGCTACTCCGACCTGATGATGGTGGTGCCGACCTCGGTGCCGGCCAACACGGTGAAGGAGTTCATCGCGCTCGCCAAGTCGAAGCCGGGCGCGCTGAACTACGCCTCCTCCGGCAACGGCACGCCGTACCACATGGCGGGCGAGCTGTTCAAGGCGATGGCCGGCGTCGACATCGTGCACATCCCGCACAAGGGCAGCGACCAGGCGCGCGCCGCCGTGCTCGGCGGCCAGGTGCAGATGATGTTCGACGCGGTGCCGACGATGGCGGCCAACGCCAAGGGCGGCAAGGTGAAGGCGCTCGCCACCAGCGGCACGAAGCGCTCGCCGGTCACGCCCGACGTGCCCACCGTGGCGGAGGCCGGCGTGCCGGGCTACGAGTCGGGCATCTGGCTCGGCCTGATGGCGCCGGCGAAGACGCCGCGCCCGGTGCTCGAGCGGCTCAACGCCGAGGTCAACAAGGTCATCAACTCGCCCGAGACCAAGGAAGCCTGGCTCAAGCAGGGCACCATCGCGATGGGCATGTCGGTCGACCAGTTCGACAAGTTCCTGCGCGAGGAGATCGTGAAGTGGGCCAAGGTGGTGAAGGCCTCCGGAGCGAAGGCCGATTGAGCGACCAGGCGCAGATCGTCGAGGTGGTGCAGAACTGGGCGCTGTGGCGCGACGCCGGCGACTGGGAGCGCTTCCGCACGGTGTGGCACGACGACGGCTGGATGAGCGCGACCTGGTTCCAGGGGCCGGCCGCCGAGTTCATCAAGGTGAGCAAGGCCGGCTTCGACAAGGGCGTCAGCATCCTGCACTTCCTCGGCGGCTCGAGCGTCGACCTCAAGGGCGAGCGCGCCGTGGCGCAGACCAAGATGACCATCAGCCAGCGCGGCGACGTCGACCGCGTGACGGTCGACGTGGTGTGCACCGGCCGCTTCTACGATTTCTTCGAGAAGCGGAAAGGCAGGTGGGGAATCGTGCGCCGGCAGCCGATCTACGAGAAGGACCGCATGGATCCGCTCGATCCCGCGGCCAGCCTCAAGCTCGACCCGGATCTGCTCGGCTCGTTCCCGGAAGGCTATCGCCACCTCGCCTACATCCAGAGCAAGCTGGGCTTCAGGATCAAGATGGACATGCCGCAGCTGAAGGGGCCGGAAGTCGAGCGCCTGTACCGCCACGGCCGCGCCTGGCTGGACGGCGCGGTGTCGCCGTTTCCCGAGGAAGACCGTCCCCGATAGTCCTAACGGGCGGGGCAGCCGTCACGGAATAAGCCTCGGCACGCAACGTGCAGCCCGCAGCATGGCTGCATGTGCCAGTGGGATTCGGGGCCGGGCGGGCGCGTCCTCGTGCTCGGCGACTACCGCCAGACGATTACCGTGGTGCGCTCGCTCGCGCGCGCCGGCTACGACGTCACCCTCGGCACCGACGACCCGCGCAGCTCCACCGCGCTGTCGCGCTACCTGACCGACGTCTGGGTCTACCCGGCGAACTGCGCCAAGCGCTTCCTCGATTCGCTCGAGAACTACCTCAGGTCGGAGCAGCCGGACTTCGTCTTCGTGGTCGGCGAATCGCAACTGCGGCGGCTGGCCGCCGCGGCCGACCGCTTCCTGCCGCTCGCCGCGTGGGCCAACGCGCCTTTCGACGTGGTGGCGCGCTGCTTCGACAAGCGCGCGCTCTATGAGCTGACGCCCGGCCTCGGCATCCCGACGCTGCCGTGGCGCGATTTCAGCGGCGCCGACGACTGGCGCGCCGCGGCGCAGGAGATCGGCTACCCGGTGGTGGTGAAGCGCAAGGATTCTTCCGCGCAGGTGCAGGAGCGCAAGGCGCTCATCTGCCGCTCGCCGCGCGAGCTCGACGCGTTCCTCGCCGAGCTGCGCTCCGATCCCGACCCGGCGTCGCTGGTGCTGCAGAAGTACGCCACCGGCAAGCGCCACAACTGCCACGTCGCCGCCGACGGCGGCGAGCTGACCGCCTACTTCGAGCAGAAGGTGATCCGCACCGACGAGCTCGACGACACCGGCATCGGCGTCGCCGGCGTCTCGGTGCCGCCCTCGGCGCGGCTGCGCGGCTGGTGCGCGGCGCTGGTCCGCGCCGTCGGCTACAGCGGCATCGGCTGCATCCAGTTCCTGGTGGACGAGTCGAGCGGCGAAGCGGCGTTCCTCGAGTTCAACGCGCGCATGGACAGCACCGCCGCCCTGCCTTACCGCCTAGGCTACGACTTCCCGCGCTTCGCGATGCGCATCGCCGGCGCGCGGCGCGCCGGCCGCAAGGCGCCGACGAGCGGCGCGTTCTACCCGCCGGGCAAGAAGTACCACTGGCTCTACGGCGACCTCTATTCATGGGTGGAAGCCGCCCGGCGCGGGCGGCTCGGCGCGGGCGCGCTCGCGCTGTGGGCGCTGCGCATCGCCTGGGACGCTTCCAGCAGCTACCACCTGACCTGGGACCTGCTCGACCCGCTGCCGACCCTGCACCAGTTCTCGCGCCGCTTCATCGAGCCGGCGCTCAGGCGCTTCCAGCCCTCGTCGCTGCGCCACGTGTGAACCTGGCGCGGGCGCGCAACATCGAGGACCTGCGCCGCCTCGCACGCCGGCGGCTGCCGCGCGTGGTGCGCGAGTACTTCGAAGGCGGCGCCGAGGACCACGTCACGCTGCGCGCCAATCGCGACGCGCTCGAGGCGATCCGTTTCGCGCCGCGCGTTCTCGCCGGCGCCTCGCCCCGCTCGCAGAAAACCGCCCTCTTCGGCCGCGAATACGCGTCGCCGTTCGGCATCGCGCCCCTCGGCGCCAGCGCGCTCGCCTGGCACGAGGCCGACACCGCCCTCGCGCGAGCCGCGCGCGACGCCGGTGTGCCTTTCGTCCTCTCCACCCACAGCTTCGCGCCGCTGGCGCGCGTCGCGCGCCAGGCAAGCGCCGCGCCATGGTTCCAGCTCTACCTCCCCAACGATCGCGCCGCCGCGAGCCGCCTCGTCGCGGAGGCGCTCGACGCGGGCAGCGAAGCGCTGGTCCTCACCGCCGACGTGCCGGTGGGCGGCAACCGCGAATACAACGACCGCAACGGCTTCGGCATGCCGCCGCGCATCGGCCTGCGCACGATGCTCGACGGCGCCCTGCACCCGCGCTGGCTGGCGTCGGTCTGGCTGCGCGGCATGCGCGCCCGACGAGCCGCGCATCTCTCCGAATGGAGCACTCGTCGCGACAGCCAGGACTGGAGCGACTTCGACTGGCTGCGGCGCGCGTGGCCGCGCAAGCTGCTGGTGAAGGGAATCCTTGCCGCCGAGGACGCGCTGCTCGCGCTCGAGCACGGCGCCGACGGCGTGGTGGTCTCGAACCACGGCGGCCGCCAG
>DASUZH010000129.1:0-2648 GCA_036376975.1 Burkholderiales bacterium
CTGCCGCGCATCGGCTTCGCCGCGGAGGCGCCGGTCGCGGCGCAGCTGGTGCACTTCACCGGCTACGAGATGGAAATCGAGGACATCCGGGTCGACCAGCCGAAGGACCGCCTGCTCGGCTGCATGGTCGGCACCGCGGACCTGCTCGGCCAGATGTCGGACCGCATGTACCTCGAGAAATGCCGCGAGTTCCTGTACCGCGAGTTCGTCGTCGGCAACGTGGCGCGCGAGACGCTGCCCGACGGCAAGGAGCTGGTGCGCTACGCCTCGCCCGAGGACCTGGTGCTGAAGACGCCGGGCTTCTACGAGTACGTCGCCCGCGCGCGCATCGACCGCAAGCTCGGCGGGGTGGACCGCTACGCCGCCGCCCATTTCGACGGCCGCAACCTGTACCAGGCCGAGATCGAGCGCAACATGGATTTCCTGCGCCAGGCGATCGAGACCGCCGACCTCGGCCGGCTGCGCCGCTACTGCTATTCCCTCTCGACCAGGGCCCGCCGCGCGGCATAGTTCCTTGTCCTGCCCGGCGGCAGGTGGCACAAACAGGGCATGGCGACCCTCCCCCCGGCGCGCCAGAAGGCCGCCCCGGCGCTTTTCCAGCTGCTTTCGGACAGCTCGCTGTCGCGCGCCGCGCTGAATGCCTGCGGCGTGCCGGTCGCGCTGCTCGAGGCCGCCGGCCCGAACCATGGCGTCAGCTTCGTGAACTCCGCCTTCGCGGCGTACTTCGGCTTCGCCGAAAGCGAGGCGCTCGGACGCTCGCTCGCGCAGCTGCTGCTGCGCGGCGACGAGGGCCTGCTGCGCAAGATGATCGCCGACTCCCCGGCGCGCTGGCCGATCACCGTATGGCACAAGAGCGGCGCGGCGCAGCCCGTCGAGCTGGCGTTCGGCGTGGTGCGCGACGCCGACGGCCGGCACACGCACTGGGTGCTGACGTTCGCCGATCGCAGCGAGGTGGAGCGCCTGCGCGCCGAACTCGAGTCGGCGAAGCGCCTCGGCTCGGTGGCCCTACGCCTCGACGCTGGCGGCCAGCCAGCGCGCGGTGCGCAGCAGGCGCGCGTCGAAGTTGCGCCGGCCGACGAGCTGCACGCCGAGCGGAAGCCCGTTCGCGGCCTGCATCAGCGGTAGCGAAACGGCCGGCAGGCCGAGCAGGGTCCACAGGGTGCAGAACACCGGGTCGCCGGTCGAGCCGAGCCCCTTCGGCGCGGCGCCGAGCGCGGCCGGCGTCAGGATGGCGTCGTAGCGCTGCATGAAGAGGTCGTCGAAGCTCTCCTTCACCGGCCCCAAACTGCGCAGCACGCGCTGGTAGTCGACCGCCCGCACCTCCTGGCCGCGCTCGATCAGCGAGCGGAGCTGCGCCGAGAGCTTGTCGCGCCCGGTGCGATACTCGCGCTCGAAGTTCGCCGCCATCTCGGTTTCCATCACCAGCTTGTGCCAATCCCACGCTTCGGTCGCGGACGGGAACAGCTCCACTTCCTCGACCTGCGCGCCGAGCGACTCGACCAGCTCGCCGAACGCTTCCTTCGCTTCCGCGTCGACCCGCTCCCAGTGCGGCGTCTTCACGAAGGCGAACATCGGCTTCACCGGCGGGGCTTCGTTCGACAGCTCGAGGTACGGCACCCTGGCGCGCGGCCGCGTATCCGGATCGCGCTCGTCATGTCCGCTGATCTCGCCGGCGAGCAGCGCCAGGTCGTCGAGCGACCGGGCGAACAAGCCGACGTGGTCGAGCGTGCGCGAGAGCTGCAGCACGCCGCCGCGCGGCACCAGGCCGTGCGTCGGCTTGAAGCCGTACACGCCGCAGAACGACGCCGGACGGATGACCGAGCCGTTGGTCTGGCTGCCGAGGGCGAGCGGCGCCATGGCCGCCGCCACGGCGGCGGCGGAGCCGCTGGAGGACCCGCCCGGGGTGTGCTCGACGTTGTGCGGGTTGCGCGTCTTGCCGGGGTGGAAGTAGGCGCATTCGGTGGTGACGGTCTTGCCGAGGATCACCGCGCCGGCGGCGCGCAGCATCGTCACGACGGTCGCGTCGTTGCGCGGCGCGCGGCCCTTGTGCAGCACAGTGCCGTTCTCGGTCGGCATGTCGGCGGTGTCGATGATGTCCTTCAGTCCGACCGGCACGCCGTGCAGCGCGCCGACGGCCTCGCCCGCGCGCCGGCCATCGTCGACCGCTCGAGCCTGCTCGAGCGCGTGCTTTTCGTCGAGGAAGGTCCACGCCTGCACCTGGGGCTCGAGCGCGCGGACGCGCTCGAGGCAGGCGCCCACCCATTCCTCCGAAGTCAGCAGCCCGTCGCGGATCCGCTTCGCGCCCTCGGCCGCCGAGAGCAGCGACAGGTCCTCAGCGGGCATACAGGACGCTGGGCAGCCACAGCCCGATCTCCGGCCAGGTGTAGAGCAGGATCAGGGCGATGATCTGGATGCCCATGAACGGCAGCATGCCGCCGAAGATCTGGTTGAGGGTGACGTGCGGCGGCGCGACGCCCTTGAGGTAGAACGCCGCCATCGCCACCGGCGGCGAGAGGAACGCGGTCTGCAGGTTGAGCGCCACCAGCAGGCCGAAGAACAGCGGGTCGATGCCGAACTTGGGCAGCAGCGGGATGAAGATCGGCATGAAGATGACGATGATCTCGGTCCACTCCAGCGGCCAGCCGAGG
>DASUZH010000130.1:0-8130 GCA_036376975.1 Burkholderiales bacterium
TGCACCACGTTCATGCTGCGCAGCTCGCCCTGGCCGATGTCCTGGTTGGCGCGGCCGAGCGCGTTGGCGGTGTTGGGGAAGTCGAAGGCGATGCGCGCCGGCGTGGCGATGGCGAAGTTGGGCGGCACGCTGCGCAGCGGCTCCTTGGTGGTGATGCGCACCACCACCTTGCCGGCCTGCTCGACGACCTCGAACCCCTCGATCGCGTTGCTCTGCGCTGCGGCCAGCCCGATGCCCGCCAGCCACAGCAGAACGCCGCTCAGGACCTTCATTGTCTTGTTCATTTTGTGCTCCCAGTTCCCACCAGTTGCAGCGCGCTGGCGCGCTCCACCCATTCCCCTTGGCCGTCCTGCACCAGCTCCTTCAGATTCACCTGCGCTTCGTCGATCGTCGTGACGACGCCGAAGTTCAGGCCCAAGTAGTTGCCCTTCCTGACGCGGTACAGATTGGGGCCGGCCTTCACCAGCGCGAATGTCTCGCGATTCTGCGTGATCGTTCCGAGCATCTGGATCGACTCGAGCGGGAACGCCTCGAGCGGCTCCTTCGGCCGGTTGAGGTCCGGCGCCATCTTGCCCGCGTCGGCGCGCGGCACGCGCGGTCCGCCGGCGACGTCGATGCGGTCCGGGCGGAACGGATCGACCACCCCTTCCGCGGTATAGGGCACCGGCTCGTAGGGCCTGACCTGCGGCAGCGGGTCGACGCGGCCGCGGAAGTCCTTGGTCTTCTCGTTCAGCTCGGCCTTCAGGTCGCTGTACTGCTCGCCTTCGCAGGCGGCGAGCAGCAGCGCGGCCGCGGCGAGCGCCAGCGCGGCGCGGCTCATCGCTTGCCGCCCTTCTTCGAGGCGCTCTTGCGCTGCGCCGACACTTCCTCGTCGTCGAGGTAGCGGAAGGTGCGCGCGGTGGCGTCCATGGTGAGGATGCCGTCCTTGCCGGCCTGGATCGCGACGTCGTTGAGCGTCACGATGCGCGACAGCTGGCCGACGTCGCTGGCGAAGGCGCCCATGTCGTGGTAGGTGCCGGTGACCTTCACCTGGATCGGCAGCTCGGCGTAGAACTCGCGCGTGATCTCGGAGCCGGCGGGGCGGAACAGCTCGAACTGCAGGCCGCGGCCAAGGCCGGCCTGGTTGATGTCGACCAGCAGCGCGTCCATCTGCGAGCGGTTCGGCAGCTGCCGCAGCAGAGCGCCGAACTGCGTGTCGATCTCGCGCAGCTGCTGGCGGTGCAGGTCGAGGTTGATCGCCTGCTGCTTCTTCTTGAGGTACTCCTCCTTCAGCTTGATCTCGTCTTCCTGCCCGCGCTCGAGCTCCTCGATCTGGCCCTGCGTGTCGGCGAAGAAGCCGCCCACCGGGATCGCCACCAGGATGGCGAGCAGCACCAGCAGCTTCGGCGCGGCGTGCCAGGTGCCCGGGTCCTGCCAGTTGGTGCGCTTGAATTCCTCGACCAGCGCGTTGAAGTTGATCGCCATGGCTCAGCCCTTCTTGCCCGGGTCTTTGCCGGGCGCCTTGCCCGCGTCCTTCTGCGGCTCGGGACGCTTCAGGCTCAGGTTCATCACGAACTCGGACACGCGCCGCTTCTCGACGTAGGAGGCCTTCACCTCGACCAGGCCCGGAGCGGTGAGCCAGGGCGAGGCCTCGATGTTGCGCATCAGCGTGGAGACGCGCGCGTTCGACTGCGCGTAGCCGAGGATATTGAGGCGCATGCCCTTCTGCGTCACCTGCTTCAGGTAGACGCCTTCGGGCATCTGGCGCACCAGCTGCTCGAGCATGTGCACCGTGGTCGCGCGGTCGGCCTGCAGCGTCTCGATGACCTGCTTGCGCGCGAGCAGCGCCTGGATCTCGTCCTTCAGCTTCTGGATCTCGGCGATTTCCTTGTCGAGCTTGGTGTTCTCGTTCTTCAGGAAGCGGTTGCGGTCGATCTGCGTCTCGATGCGCGCGGCGTAGAAGCCGTGCACCGCGACGATGATCAGGGCGCCGACCACGGCGGTGCCGCCGGCGAGGACGTAGAAATGCTGCCGGGCGCGCTTGCGCCGCTCTTCGCGGTGCGGCAGTAGGTTGATGCGGGCGGTCATTGGGGATCGAACCTCCGCATGGCGAGGCCGCAGGCGACGATCAGCGAGGGCGCGTCGACCATCAGGCGCTTGAGCTGGATGCGCGGCGAGGTCTGCATGGCGGCGAAGGGGTTGCCCACGGTGCACGGCACCTGGGCGCGCGTATTGACCACCTCTTCGAGGCCGGGAATCACCGCCGAGCCGCCGGCGAGCAGGATGTGGTCGACGGCGTGGTATTGGGTCGAGGTGAAGAAGAACTGCAGCGCGCGCTGCACCTCCATGGACAGGTTCTCCATGAACGGGCGCAGCACTTCGGCCTCGAAGTCGTCGGGCAGGCCGCCCGAGCGCTTGGCGTTCTCCGCCTCTTCCGGGCTCATGCCGTAGCGGCTGACGATGTCCTGCGTGAGCTGGTTGCCGCCGAACGCCTGCTCGCGGGTGTACACCGACTGGTCGTTGCGCAGCACGGTGACGTTCATGACGTTGGCGCCGACGTCCACCACCGCGATGTTCTGGTCCTTGCCGTTGCCCGGCAGGCTCGACACCACCAGCGACAGCGCGGTCTGCTGGGCGAAGGACTCGACGTCCATCACCAGCGCCTTCAGGCCGGCCGACTCGGCCACCGCCACGCGGTCTTCCACCTTCTCCTTGCGCGTCGCGGCGATCATGACTTCCTGCTCCTCGGGGTTGGTCGGCGCCGGGCCGAGCGACTGGAAGTCGAGGTTCACTTCCTCGAGGGAGAAGGGGATGTACTGGTTGGCCTCGCTCTCGACCTGCAGCTCGAGCTCCTGCTCGGTCAGGCTGGCGGCGACCTGGATCTTCTTGGTGATGACCGCCCCGGTGGGGACCGCCATCGCCACGTGGCGCGTGCGCGTCGCCAGGCGCTTGTGCGCGCGCTTGACGGACTCGGCCACCGCCTCGAGGTTGTTTATGTTGCCGTCCACTACCGCGTCGCGCGGCAGCGGCTCGATCGAGTAGCGCTCGACGCGGTACGCACCCTTGCCCGCTTCGACAATCTCAAGCATCTTCACCGAGGACGAGCTGATGTCCAGCCCGAACAACGGCGGTGCTTTCGGCTTGAACAGGTCCAATGCCATTTTGCCGCCCCTTGAGATTCCCCGTCGCTTTTCCCTTTATGTATCGGCTCTTAGAAGCGATACATAGAAATCGCCTTAGATGCTAGCAACAACCCCCCCGGGTGTCTAGTCAATTTTCCACGCCGGAAGGGCGCGTATGATGCTCTCGCCCTTGCGCACGTGCAAATTCGCTCCAACGATGGTCTAACCCCCTCGTGAAGCTGCCCCGCTACCTTGCATACACCCTGGCAGGCATAGCCAGCCTTGGCGTAGCCGCGCTCCTGATCGCCGGGTTGGTCATCGCCCTGGCCTACCCAAATCTTCCGTCTCTTCAATCACTTACCGAGTACCAGCCGAAGATCCCGCTGCGCATCTACACCGCCGAGGGGGTGATGATCGGGGAGTTCGGCGAGGAGCGCCGCGCAGTGGTGTCGATCGCGGAGGTTCCCCCGCAGTTGAAGAACGCCATCATCGCGGCGGAGGACGAGCGGTTCTACGAGCACGCCGGCATCGACTACATCGGGGTGTTGCGCGCCGCCTACGCCAACGTGGCCGCCCGCGGCGCGCGGCAGGGGGCGAGCACCATCACCATGCAGGTCGCCCGCAACTTCTTCCTGTCGTCCGAGAAGACCCTCAACCGCAAGCTCTACGAGGCGCTGCTCGCGTTCAAGATCGAGCACAGCCTGACCAAGGACCAGATCCTCGAGCTGTACGTCAACCAGATCTACCTCGGCCAGCGCGCCTACGGCTTCGGCGCCGCCTCGCAGATCTACTACGGCAAGGCGCTCGAGCAGCTCAACCTGGCCGAGATCTCGATGCTGGCGGGGCTGCCCAAGGCGCCCTCGAGCTACAACCCGGTCGCCAACCCGAAGCGGGCGAAGGAGCGCCAGCACTACGTCCTGCGGCGGATGACCGAGCTCGGCTACATCACGCAGGAAGAGCACGACAAGGCTTATGAGGCGCCGCTGCGTACGCGGCGCGAAGTGCGCGAGTATCCGGTGCACGCCGAGTATGTCGCGGAGATGGTGCGCCAGGCGATCGCGGAGCACTATCCCGAGGACGTCTACACGCGCGGCTTTCGCGTCTACACCACGATCCGCCAGGCCGACCAGGAAACCGCCTACGCATCCGTGCGGCGCGGGGTGATGGAGTACGACCGGAACCACGGCTACCGCGGCGCTGAGGGCTACGCCGAGCTGCCGGCCGCGCCCGAGGACGACGACTTCGACGAGGCGCTCGCCGACCACGCCGACAACGACCTGCTGCTGGCCGCGGTGGTGCTCTCCGCCAAGCCCGGCGAGGTGGAAGCGGCTCTGCGCACCGGCGAGAAGATCACCATCAGCGGCGAAGGCCTGAAGTTCGGCGGCCGCCCGCTCGACCTGAAGAGCGCGCCGCAACGGCGCATCCGCCGCGGCGCCATCATCCGCGTGCAGCGCGAGGGCAAGGGCTGGCAGATCGCCCAGCTGCCCGAGGTCGAGGCGGCGTTCATCGCGCTCGACCCGAAGGACGGCGCGATCCGCGCCCTGGTCGGCGGCTTCGATTTCGGCCGCAACAAGTTCAACCACGTGACGCAGGCCTGGCGCCAGCCGGGCTCCTCGTTCAAGCCGTTCATCTATTCGGCTTCGCTCGAAAAGGGCTTCACCGCCGCGACCGTGATCGCGGACGAGCCGGTGGTGCTGGAGGCGGAGCAGACCGGCAGCCAGCGCTGGGAGCCGAAGAACTACGACGGCAAGTACGAGGGCCCGATGCGCATGCGCCAGGCGCTCGCCAAGTCGAAGAACATGGTCTCGATCCGCATCCTCGACGCGATCGGGCCGAAGTACGCGCAGGACTACGTCACGCGCTTCGGCTTCGAGCCGGAGAAGCACCCGCCGTACCTCACCATGGCGCTCGGCGCCGGCTCGGTGACCGCCTGGCAGATGGCGCGCGCCTACTCGGTGTTCGCCAACGGCGGCTACCTGATCCAGCCGTACTTCATCCTCAAGATCGTCGACGACCGCGGCAATCCGCTCGCCCTCGCCAATCCGCAGCGCGCCGGCGACGAGAGCCTGCGCGTGATCGATCAGCGCAACGCGTTCATCATGGACAGCATGATGCAGGACACCACGCGCAGCGGCACCGCGGCGCGCGCCGCGCGCCTCGGCCGCAGCGACCTCGCCGGCAAGACCGGCACCACCAACGAGTTCGTCGACGCCTGGTTCGCCGGCTACCAGCCCAACCTGGTCGGCGTGTCGTGGGTCGGCTTCGACCAGCCGAAGACGCTCGGCCGCAACCAGACCGGCAGCGTGGTCGCGCTGCCGATCTGGCTCGGCTACATGGAGAAGATCCTGAAGGAACTGCCCGACGCGCCGAGGAGCGCGCCGGAGGGCGTGGTCACGGTGCCGATGCAGGTGCTCACGCCCGGCTCGGACGTCTCCGCGCCGCACACCGAGGCGAAAGTGGTGCCCGAATTCTTCTACCAGGAGTCGGTGCCGCCGCCCGAGGTGCTGCGGCCGATGGAGCCGTTGTTCGCTCCGGCGACTCCGGCGCCGCCCCCGCCGCCGCCTTCCCAGCCGCCGGCCTAGGGCGCGAGCCGCACCGGCTCGCCGGCCTGCTCGGAGGCAACCCGGGAGAGCGCCGCGAACAGCTCGCTGCCGTCGCGCGTGTCGCGCCACGCGGCGCCATCCCACCGGAAGTGGAAGCCGCCGGAACGCGCGGCAACCCAGATCTCGCGCGCCGCGCCGTGACGGTTGACGATCACCTTCGAGCCGTCGGCGAATTCCACTTCGAGCACGCCGCCCTCCTTCAGCTCGAAGTCGAGATCAGCGCCGCAGGCCTCGAGCCGCCGCTCGATCTCCTGCAGCGCCGCATTCGTCAGACGGTCGAATTCCGCGTCGTTCATGGGTGCTAACATGCGGATTTTATGCGCTTCCTGCTCATCCTCGGGGTCGCCATCGCTCTGACCGCCGGGTGCGGGCAGAAGGGTCCGCTCTACCTGCGCGACAAGCCGCCGCCGGGGGTGAAGCCGGAAAAGCCGGCCGCGCCCAAGCCGGTGCCGTATCCGGAAGAAGCCGGGAAGCAGTAACCCGTCATGGCTTTCGCCTACCGCAACGGCGTGTTGTGCGCCGAGCAGGTGCCGCTGGACGACATCGCGCGGCGCTTCGGCACGCCTTGCTACGTCTACTCGCGCGCGGCGATCGAGGGCGCATACCGCGAGTACCAGCGCGCGCTGGGCGGCCGCGATTCGCTGATCTGCTACTCGGTGAAGGCGAACTCGAATCTCGCCGTGCTCGCGCTGCTTGCCCGCCTCGGCGCCGGCTTCGACATCGTGTCCGGCGGAGAGCTCGCCCGCGTCCTCGCGGCGGGCGGCGACCCGCGCAAGACGGTCTTCTCCGGCGTCGGCAAGACCGAGGCGGAAATCGAAGCGGCGCTGCGGAAGAACATCCTGTGCCTCAACCTCGAATCGGAGGCCGAGCTGGCGCGCGTCGCGGCGGTGGCGCAGCGCCTCGGCCGACGCGCGCCGGTGGCGTTTCGCGTCAACCCCGACATCGACGCGCGCACGCATCCCTACATCTCGACCGGCCTGCGCGAGAACAAGTTCGGTGTCGCCTACGACGACGCCGAGCGCCTGTACAAGCGGGCGGCGCAGCTGCCGGGCATCGAGGTAGTCGGCGTCGGCTGCCACATCGGCTCGCAACTGACCAGCGCTGCGCCGTTCGTCGACGCCGCCGGGCGCATCGCCGCGCTCGCCGACCGGCTGGCGCGCGCGGGCATCGAGCTGAAGCACGTCGACATCGGCGGCGGCATCGGCATCCGCTACCGGGACGAGACGCCGGAGCCGATCGGCGCCTTCCTCGATGGCGCGCTCGGCATGCTCGCCGGCCGCAGGGAGACCCTGATCGTCGATCCGGGCCGCTCGATCGTCGGCAATGCCGGCTTGTTGCTGGCGCGGGTCGAGCACGTCAAGCCGGGCAACCCGCGCAGCTTCGTGGTGGTCGACGCGGCGATGAACGACCTGGTGCGCCCGGCGCTGTACAGCGCGTGGCACGAGGTGCGGCCGGTGCGCGAGCCGGAAGCGGGCGCCCGGCAGGCTGTTTACGACGTTGTCGGGCCGGTTTGCGAAAGCGGGGACTTCCTCGCCAAAGACCGCAGCCTGTCGGTCCGGGAAGGAGACCTGCTGGCCCTCATGTCGGCCGGGGCCTACGCCATGGCGATGAGCTCCAACTACAACTCGCGGCCGCGGGCGGCCGAAGTCCTCGTGGAGGGGGCGGCGGCCCACCTTGTGCGCGCCCGCGAAACCGTGGAGCAGCTGTTTGCCCTGGAGCGCATTCCGGGCTGACAATCGACTGTTTATGACCACGTCCAACCGCCGTTTCGCCCTCGCCGGCGTCGTAGTCGCGCTGCTCGCCGCGGTCGGACTGGGTACTTACTTCGTCGCCGCTGACGGCCGGCCGAAGGAGGCTGCGAAAGGCGTCGGCAAGGGTCCCCAGGCTGTCCTGATTACCGCCACCACGGTCCAGCCGCGCTCCCTCGAGATCTACGAGGAAGTCATCGGCACCCTCGAGAACATCATCGACCCCACCATCGGCGCAGAAGTCGCGGGACGCGTGACGCGCGTGGCGGGCTTCACCGGCAAGAAGGTCACCAAAGGCGAGGTGATCGCCGAGATCGACGCGGTCGACTTCGAGATCCAGTCGCGCGGCGACCAGGCCGAGATCGGACGGCTGAACAGCCTGCTCGACCAGCAGCAGCGCGTGGTCGAGCGCCAGCAGAAGCTGGTCAGCCAGGGCTTCATCTCGCAGAACGCGGTGGACGACGCCATCGCCCAGCGCAACGCGCTGCGCGAACAGCTCGCGGCGGCGCGGGCGCGCGCCGAAGCCACCGGCCGCAGCCTGACGAAATCGAAGGTCGTGGCGCCGGTCGACGGCGAGATCGAGACCCAGGTCGTCGCGGTAGGCGACTACGTCAAGCTCGGCGACCCGCTGTTCAAGCTGGTAGGCGTGCAGGAGATGCGCGCCCATCTGCTGCTGCC
>DASUZH010000131.1:0-6603 GCA_036376975.1 Burkholderiales bacterium
GGTCGATGTCCTGCAGCGCGACGACCTTGCGGTCGTCCTTGGCGAACTCGCGCGACACGCCGGCGACTTCGATCACGCGTGCGCCTCCAGCGCCTTCCAGCGCAACAGGAAGCGCGCCGCCCACACGATGACGCGGTTGGAGAGGAAGCCGAGCAGGCCGACCGAGAACATGGTGGCGACGCAGATGTCCATGCGCCCGACGTAGTAGGCGTCCCACAGCACATAGCCGAGGCCGGACTTCACCGCGATCATCTCCGCCACGATCACCGCCGTCCACGCGACGCCGATGCCGAGGCGCAGGCCGGTGAAGATGGACGGCAGCGCCGAAGGGAATACGACCTTGGCCAGCACCGTGCCCGGCCCCGCCCCCATCATCCGCGCCGCGCGCAGCACCAGCAGGTTGGTGTCGCGCACGCCATGCGTCGTGTTCACCACGATCGGGTAGAACGCGCCCAGGCCGATGAGGAACAGGGCGCTCGCGTCGTAGATGCCGAACACCGCGATGGCGAACGGGAGCCAGGCGGTGATCGGCACCGGGCGCAGCAGCTGCACGGTGGGATCGATGACGCGCGCCGTCAGGCGGCTCCAGCCGATCGCCAGGCCGAGGGGGATCGCCACCAGCGCGGCAAGGCCGAAGCCCTGCAGCACGCGGCGCGTCGAGTAGGCGACGTTGTCGAGCCAGGTCCCCGAATAGGGGTTGAGCGACATCTTCCCGGCGCCGCTGCCGAAGATCCACATGTGCCAGGACTGCAGCACCTGCCGGGGCGACGGCACGGTGCCCTCCGTCACCCAGCGCAGCTCGACGCCGAAGTGCCACAGCGCCACCAGCGCCGCCGGCAGCAACAGGAACCAGGGCGGCGCGACCCGAAGCTTCACGGGTGCGTTTTCCTAACTTATTGCTTCAGGCCGAGCTGCTCCGCGCTCCTCCCGGTGGCCCGCGAAAGGAAGCGGTAGTCGTAGTACTGCGCGATCTCGCCCGACACGTCGCGCGTGATCACGCCGTTGTCGGAGAGGAACTTCGAGATGCGCTTGATCGACTCGAGCGGCAGCGTCGGGTCCAGGCGCGTGGTGCGGATCGACTCCGCCGCCACGTTCTCAGGCAGCCCCGCCTTCTCGGCGTAGATCTTCGCCCAGCGCGCGTTGTCCTTGCGCGCGATCTCCAGCACGTCCAGGTACGACACCACCAGCCGCTGCACCGCGTCCGGATTCTTGTCCGCGAAAGGCCTATTCACCGCCAGCACCGAGATCAGGCCGCCGACGGTCTTCGAGGCGTTGTGGTTGAGCGTCGGGTAGGCGCCGAAGCCCTCGACGATGGCCTGGGCGCAGAACGGCTGCCACACCACCGCCATGTCGATCTCCTTGCCCTGCAGCGACTTCAGGTAGTTGCCGCCGCCGCCGACGATGTTGACGATCTTCAGCTTGCCGTACTCGAGGCCGTTCTCCTGCACCGAGGCGGCGAACTTGAGCCACGAGATCGAGCCCGCGCCGACGCCGATGCGCTTGTCCGACACGCTCTTCCAGTCCTTGATGTCCTCGCCCTTGCGCACGATCAGGCAGTCGTTGCCCGAGCCGACGCCGGCGACGCCCAGCATGCTCTTCGCGCCCGCGCCGAGGCCGAGCGAGATGTCCTGCGGGCCGAAGGCGGTGAGCTGGATGTCGCCGGTGGCGAGCGCGGTGCGCGCGTCGGCGAAGCGCTGGAACATCACCATCTCGATCTTGATGCCGTACTTGGCCGCCTCCTCCGGCAGGAGCCAGAGCGGCGACAGCGCCGGCACGTTCAGCATGCCCTGCTTGATCGAGACCGGCTGCGGCAGCGGCTTGCGCAGGTCGCCCTGCGCGAATGCGGTGGCGGCAAAGGCCGCGGCGACGACGGAAACGGCGAGACGAGCGACCTTCATCGAACCCTCCTCCTCCAGGATGGACGAGGAAATCTTACCCTTAGCCCACCGTCCGGTGGGACGGTTTCACCTCAGGAACGACCGCAGCGGATCGAGCAGCGCCTGCGGCCGGTCCTCGGGGAAGAACAGCTTGGCGCCGGGCACCTCCGCCACCCGCGTCGCGCCCGGGATGGTGCGCTTCAGCCAGTGCGCCCATTTCACGTCGAAAAAGATGTCGTCCAGGCCCCAGACGACGAGCGTCGGCACGCGCAGCTCGCGCAGGCGCGGCTCGATCGAAACCGTATGCCGGTTGTCGAAGGCGAGCCAGTAGCGGTGGAAGGCCGACCGCTTCTCCGGCGTCGAGAGCAGCGGATCGATGTAGGCGCGATAGACCTCATCGGTCAGCACTCCCGGATCGGCGTACGCACGGGCGAAGCGAGCGCGCCGGGCCTCGGCATCGCCGATGAACCTGGCATAGGCATCGACCAGGGTTCCGTTGCGGGCCGCCTCGAGCTGCGGGCCGATGGCCGGCGGCGGCCAGTTGTCGTGCACGTCGCAGTTGGTGAGCGTCAGGCTGCGCAGCCGCTCCGGGCGGCCGGCGGCGAGGATCTGGGCGATCGCGCCGCCGCTGTCGTTCGCTACCACGTCGGCCTGGTCGATGCCGAGGGCGTCGAGGAACTCGCCCAGCATCCTTGCCTGCGCGGTGAAAGACACGTCCTGCTGCAGCCCGACCTCCGTGTAGCCCAGTCCCATCAGGTCCGGCGCGATGCAGCGCCGGCTGCCGCGCATCCCGGCGATGACGTGGCGCCAGTGGAAGCCGTTCAGCGGCACGCCGTGGATGAAAAGCGCCACCGGACCGGCGCCCTGCTCGTAGTAGGCGATGCGGCCGGAAGGCACCTGCGCGAAGCGCCTGAGCGAGTGAAACGCGGCAACGTCCATGATCCCTCCCGATTTGGAGGGACCAGCCTAGGCGGCGGCCAGCGCCCGCGCTGTCACGATCCTGCGGAGTTGCGCGGCTTTCCTCGGGCTTGCGCGGCGGCGCAGCGCGCTCGGCGTCAGGCCGAACAACGCCCGGAAGCGCGCCGTGAAGTGGCTGTGGCTCGCGAAACCCGCCTGCAGCGCGACCGCGCTCAGGTCGGCGCCGGCGTCGAGCACCGCGTCGAGGGTGCTCGCAAGGCGCGAGCGCAGCACGTAGCTGTAGACCGGCTCGCCGACTTCCTCGCGGAAGACATGCGCCAGGTGGCCGGGCGACAGGCACGCCAGCCCGGCGAGGTCGTCGAGCGTCCAGCGGCGCCCGGGATCCACGGAGACCGCTTCCTTGACGCGCTCGACCTGCCGCAGGCGGCGTCCTTGCAGGCGGTGCGCCCGCGGCTGCGGCCGGCGGCGCGCGGCGCGCAGCGCGCTGGCGAGCAGCCCGATGCCCGCCTCCTCGACTTCCAGCGGATCACATTCGCCGCGCTGCAGCCGCCGCCAGAGCAGGCTGCGCTCCAGCATGGCGGCCGGCGGCAGCAATGCATGCGAGGCGAAGTCGGGCGAATCGAAGCCGTCGCGCTTCACCGCCTCCGGCGCGGCCCGCTCCAGCGCGGCGGCGGAAAAGCGGAACAGCAGCGCTTCGTCGCCGATGGCGGCCGGAAAGCTGAGGCGGTACGGCGCGCCTGCCGCGACGAACAGCGCGTGGCTCGCGGTCGCGACCACGTGGCGGCGCGGGGCGTCGTGCATCGCGAACACGCCCGAGAGCGGCAGCACCAGTACGTTCTCGCTCTGCTGCTGCAGCTCGCTGCATTCCGCTGACAACGGGCGGCTGATCATGTGGCAGGCGCGCAGCAGCCCACCTTCGAACAACGTGCGCCGTGTGATTTCCATCATGAGGACGAAAGGTACCGCTCGCGCAGGCGGCTGACCAGATCGGCCGGGCCTTCGACCGAAAGGCCCATGTAAGTCTCCGCTTCCACGACCACCAGTCCTTCGGGGCAGGTCAGCTCCCAGCGCGAGTAGTCCTGCGAGCCGGCAACTCCGCTCAGCTTGTCCTGCACGTCGAAACCCATGGCGCCCAGCGCCCTCCCCAGCCGAGCGAACGCTTCAAAGTCATATTCATCGGCGACTTCCCAGCGTACCGGGCGCTCCAGGCGAAAGACCAGGCACTCGTCCCCGCCAAAGCGGCGGGGCCCGACGGCGCGGAAGCCGAGGCCTTCGTAAAAGCGGTGCGCGCGCGTGTTGTCGGCCCACGGATCGACGAGGATCGCGCTGACCGCGGCATCGGCAAAACAGCGCGCGATCGCCTGGCGCATGATCGTCGTGCCGTAGCCCTTGCCGAGGTCCTGCGGCTCGCCGATCCAGATGTCGATGGCGCGCAGGTTGGCGGGAACGTCGCCCCAGTAGCGGGTCTCCTCGCGGGCCGGATCGATGATCTGCACGAAGCCGACCGGCCGGCCGTCGAGCTCGGCGATCAGCTGCTCGCGCCAGTCGCGCGGCCCGAGGTCGGACTCCCAACCCCAGTCTTCCGCCGCAGACGGAACGTGCGGGTGTTTCTCCCAGCCGCGCAGCAGCGATGCATCGCCGCTTCGCGCCGCGCGAAGCTCGATCATGCGGAAAGCCTGGCGATCTGCGAACCAGCGTGAAACGGAAACGGGGGTCGCTGCATCGCTTGCAAAGTTCCTTGTTGTTCCCGCGCGGTTGCCGCGATATTACCGCCCGATTTTCCTTCAACCGTCATCGCGGGGGGTGAAACGTGAAGGTATCGAAGCCGTCCCTATTTCTCGCCGTTGCCGCATTCCTCTTTCCGCTCGCAGCATCCGCGCAGTTCTACGCCTCGGCCGCCGTGGGCCAGGTCTGGAACGACTTCGAGTGCGGCTCACTGAGCAGGTGTGACGATTCCGACACCGGGTTCAAGCTGCTGGGCGGCTACAAGTTCACGCCCCTCATCGCCGCCGAGGTCAGCTACACCGACTACGGCAAGGTCACCATAGGCGACGCGTTCTTCACCCAGAGCTTCGCGATTACCAGCTTCGGCGCCGGCGTGGCGCTGCACGGCGACTTCACGCCCAGCTGGGCGTGGGTGGCGCGCGCCGGCGTCGCGCAAGTGAAGGTGGACATGAGCAACTCCACCGTGTTCGGCAGCGGCGGCCAGGACGACGAGAACGTGAGGCCGTACTTCGGCGCCGGCATCAGCTACCGCTTCTCGAAGCAGTTCTCGGCCGACCTGTCATTCGAGCTGACCGAGGCCGTCTTCGACCTGAACAACAACAACCGGCGGGAGTGGGAGATCAAGACGCTCTGGCTCGGCGTCACCTACTCCTTCGGCCGCTAGCCGGAGATCAGCTCGCTCATCCAGCGCGCGGTGCGCACCACGCCGCCGAAGCTGTAGAGGTGCAGGCCGACGAGGTTGCTCGGCTCGCGCGAGCGGGCGTAGCGGGCGAGCGCGACGACGTGCTCGCGCGGGTCGGTGTGGGTGACCAGCTTGGCGATGCCGGCGCCGAGATTGCGCAGCGCCCGCAGCGAGACGGCGACGCCGCAGCGCTGCGCGTAGCGCGCGAGCGCCGCCGGGTCGGACGGGCCGGCGACGCCGATGTAGACGCCGACCTGCGGCGCAATGCGCGCGAGGTGGGCGCAGAACTCGACCATCCGCGTCGGCGAGAACGAGAACTGGGTGACGACGTACAGGCCGAGCTTCTGCTCGCCCGCCAGCCTGATCTTCTTCTTCAGCGATTCTTCCAGGACCGCCGGCGAGATCTTCGGGTGCCCTTCCGGGTAGCCCGAGACGCCGATCTCGCGCACGCCGCATTCGGCGAGGATGCCCGACCCGAGCACCGCCAGGCTGTCCTCGAACGGCCCCTTGGCCTTCGGCTCGTCGCCGCCGATGACCAGCACCCGGTGCACGCCGTAGCGCTCGACCGCTTCCCTCAGGAAGTCGCGGAATTCATCGCGGTCGAGGACGCGGCGCGCCGACACGTGGGGTACCGGATCGAGGCCCGCCGCCTTGAGCGCTGCCACCGCCTCGAGCATGCGCGGCAGCGGCAGCCCGGGAAGCGACGGGATGTAGACGCAGGCGTCCTTCGGCAGCAGCGCCGCCATCTCGCCGGCGCGGTGCAGCTCGCGCGGCGCGAGCTCGAGCGAGCTCGCCGCCAGCAGCTCGGCGAGCCGCAGCTGCAGCCCGGACTCAATCGCGCTTGCGGGAGACGACATAGGACTCGTCGAGGAACCACAGGCTGCCGTGCTTCTGCAGCACCTCGCGCGTGGCCTCCAGGTACTTGGTCTGGCCGAGCACCTCGGACAGGCGCTGGTCGTCCATCTGCGCGACGTAGATCGCCGCGTTCCACGCCGCGAGCAGCGTCGAGGTGCCGATGGCGGAGGAGATCTCGGTCGGCAGCGTGTGCATGTCGTAGCGGAACAGCGCCCGCGCGTCGGCGTAGGCGTTGAAGTTGTAGCGCCGCGCGTCCTTGCCGAGCTCGGCCTTGGTGGCGCGCAGCACGTCGTGGCGGGTCTGCGTGTAGGGGTTCTCGCCCGGCCACACCTTCTGGATGATCTCCAGGCCGGGGTCGCCGCCGTGCGAATGGATGCCGAGCAGGCGCCCGCCCTTGCCGAGCGCGCGCACCAGCGGCGCGATCACCTTCTGCGCCTTGAACTCGAGCGGCGCCCTCAGCCGGTACGGCTGCGAGGCGATCACCATGTCGTAGTCGGCCTTGCCCTCGCCCCGCTTCGGGATCACGTCGTCGAGCAGGAAGCGGTA